>NZ_CAHJXD010000094.1 GCF_903644055.1 Sphingomonas bacterium
CGGGCGACTCGCGGGGCGGCGGCGCGCGGAACCTCAGCCCGGCGTGCGCGAGCAGAGCGCGGCAGCGATCGCCCCGGTCGTCGAGCTCCACCAGCTTGGCGCGCGTCGCGAGCCCGATCGGGGCATCGAGATCGAGCGGGGCGAAGGGGTTGTCGCCGGGCGACGGGCGCAAGGCCACCAGCAGCCCCGCCGCGAGGCTGGCCGACAGCAGCAGCCATAGGCTCGCCTTCGAAAGGCCGATCAGCAGGCGGAGGAACGGCATCGCTCCTTTCGACGTTCGACGGCAAGGTGCGTTCCAGCACTCACCGGAGATCCCGCATGACCGCCACCCGCCTGACCACCAAGAGAGTCGAAAAGCCCTGGGGACGGCGCGATCTGTGGCCGGCATTCGATTCGGTGCCCGAAGGCGGCGCGCCCGTCGGCGAGATCTGGTTCGAGGTGCCGGGCGAGCAGGATGGGACGACCGACGGACCCGAGCTGCTGATCAAATATCTGTTCACCAGCGACAGGCTTTCGGTGCAGGTCCACCCCGATGACGCCGCCGCGCGCGCCAAGGGCTATCCGCGCGGCAAGAGCGAGGCGTGGGTGATCCTCGACGCCGATGCGCATGCCTCGATCGCGCTCGGCACGCTTTCGGTGATCAGCAAGGAGAAGTTACGAAGCTCCGCCGAGGATGGCTCGATCGAGGGGCTGCTCGACTGGAAGGCGGTCAAGAAGGACGACAGCTATTATACGCCGTCGGGCACGATCCATGCGATCGGGCCGGGGCTGACGCTGATCGAGGTCCAGCAGAACGTCGATTTGACGTACCGGCTCTACGATTACGGCAGCGACCGCGAACTGCATCTCGACGACGGCATCGCGGTAAGCAATCCCGTGCCCTATGTGGCGCCCTACAAGGCGCATGCGATCGCCGAGGGCCGGGAGATATTGGTCGATGGCCCGGCGTTCGTGCTCGAGCGATGGAAGGGCGCGGCGACCACGCCACTCAGCGGGGACGGCCGCAAGATCTGGCTGGTGCCGATCGCGGGCAGGGGCGCGATCGATGGCGCCGATCTGGAAGCGGGCGGCGTCTGGCTGGTAGAGGGAGGCGCGACGCTGGCACTGGAGGCGGACAGCGATCTGGTGGTGGCCTATCCCGGAAGCGGCGTAATGGGCGATTTGCGTGGTGATCGCGTGGCAAGGTCATGATTGCGCCACGATCACCCGTTGCGACTTGGGGAAGAAAGCGCTGCCTTCTCCATCGCTTGCCGCAACCGCGAAAGGGGATCATAGATCGGCCCGCTAGCGGACTTGTCCGCAACCGCAGTCGCGTGCCAAAGGGCGGGTAATGGTCGTGCGTGAACATCGGATCGGAGGCGGCGGCAGGGCGGCCCGGCGCGAGTTTCTGTTCCTGCAGGGCCTGGCCGGGCCGTTCTTCTCGCTGCTGGGGCGCCGACTCGCCGAGCATGGCCACGGCATCCACCGGATCAATTTCAACGGCGGCGACCGCATCTATTGGCGCGAGGGCGGCGCGGTCGACTATCGCGGCAGACTGGATGGCTGGACGCCGTTCTTCTCGCGCTTCGTCCAGGCGCGCGGGATCACCGATGTCGTGCTGTTCGGCGATTGCCGGCCGCTGCATCGCGCGGCGATCGGCATCGCGCGCGCGGCGGGGCTGCAGATCCACGTCTTCGAGGAAGGCTATATCCGCCCGGATTTCGTCACGGTCGAGCGCGGCGGGGTCAACGGCCACAGCGGCCTGTGGCGCGATCCGCAAGCCTATCTGGACGCCGCCAAGCAACTGCCGCCGCTGCCCGAATTTCCGGGCGTGCCCTCGTCATTCGGGCGCCGGGCGTGGGAGGACGTCGTCTATAATCTGACGGCGGTGGCGCTGCGCCCGTTCTTCCCCGGATATAAGACGCACCGGCCATGGAGCATCCTGACCGAATATGCCGGCTGGATCCGGCGGCTGATCGGATCGAAGGGCGCGCAGGCGCGATCGCGGGCGGTGCTCGATCAGGTCGCGGCGAGCGGCAAGCGCTATTTCGTCTTCCCGCTTCAGCTCGACGACGATTCGCAGATTCGCGTCCATTCCAACTATGGCGGTATTCAGCCGGCGATCGACGAGGTGCTGCAATCCTTTGCCGAGCATGCGCCCGAGGACGTGCTGCTCGTGGTTAAGGGGCATCCGCTCGACAACGGCCTGATCGACTGGCGCCAGCGCGTGTGGGACGGCGCGGCCAAGCTCGGAATTGCCGACCGCGTCCCCTTCGTCGAAGAGGCCGATATCGATCAGATGGTGCGCGGCGCGGCCGGCGTCGTCACGGTCAACAGCACCACGGGGACTCTTTCGCTGCGCCATGGCGTGCCGACGGTGGTGCTCGGGCATGCCGTTTATGATGTGCCGCAGGTCACGCACGGCGGCGGCCTCGCCACCTTCTGGCGGACACCCCAGCCGCCCGAACCCGAGGTGTTCGATGCCTTCCGCCGCGTGCTCATCGATCGCTGCCTGGTCCATGGTGGCTATTTCAGCGACGAAGGGCTGGAGATGCTCGTGTCCGGATCGGCCGCGCGGCTCGAGGCGGCGCCGCCCGGCGTGGTCCAGTTGCGCACCGTGCCGACCAAGGCCGAGGTGCGTGCTCCGATCGGCAAAGCCGCGCCCGCCAGGGGATGACCGCCACAACGAGCATTCTCGTGACCGGCGCATCGAGCGGGCTCGGTGCCGGGCTGGCGAAAAGCTATGCCGCGCCCGGCGTGCGATTGGCGCTGACAGGGCGCGATGCCGCAAGGCTGGAGGCAACCGCCGATGCCTGCCGCGCTAACGGAGCCGAGGTGATTACCGGCCTGTTCGATGTCTCGGAGGCGGCATCGTTTGGGCATTGGCTGCTGGAGCAGGATGCGCTGGCGCCCTTCGACATCCTGCTGCCCTGCGCGGGCGTTTCGGCGGGGACCACCGTCGAGGGCGAGCCGGAGGGCTTGGCTCTCGCGACCATGCAGGTGCGCGCCAATCTGCTCGGCACGATCAACACGATCGAGCCTTTGCTGCCGCGGCTGATCGGGCGGGGAGTGGGGCGCATTGCGACGATCGCGTCCTCGGCGGCGCTGCGTGGGCTCGCCTACAGCCCCGCGTACAGCGCGAGCAAGGCGGGCGTGCGCGCCTATGGCGAGGGACTGCGCGCGCTGCTCACACCCAAAGGCATTTCGGTGACGGTGGTGGTTCCGGGCTTCTTCGATACACCGATGACGGAGCGCTGGCAGGGGCCGACGCCGTTCATGGTCAGCCTCGACAAGATGGTCAGCGTGGTCCGCAAGGGCCTCGATCGCAAGGCGAAGCGCGTGACCTATCCGCGCTTGCTTGCGCTCGGCCAGCAAGCCGCCGATCTGATGCCCGCCGCCTGGGGCGATCACATCATGCGCAATTTCCAATTCCACATCGAGCCGGGACACTGAGCGGGGCGCTGCTCCGTCTCGGCCTCGGCCTTCTGCTCACCTTCGCGACCTGGATCGGGCTGCGGCGGATGGTGAGTGCCGGGCGTCCGCCATCGATCGGCGTGCTTGTGCTGGATGGCTTTCCGATCGCCACGGGGTTTGGCCTGTTCCTGTTCGGCACCGGGCGGCCGATCCTCGCCGGGATCGGCATCGCCGCGCTGGGCTTCGGGTTGGGCCTGGCCGATACGATGAAGCGGCTGGTCCTGCGCGAACCCGTGGTGTTCGCCGATCGCTCCGAACTGTTCGAGGTGATCCGCCATCCGCGTTTCTACCTGGCCTTTATCGGTACGGGCATCATGGTCGCGGGCGGCGCGCTGATCCTGGCGGTGGTGCTGGCACTTGCGTGGGCGGAACCGCCGTTGTGGGCGTGGACGACGGGCGGCACGGTGGTTCGGCTGGTGATCGCCGCGACCCTCGGCCGCCTCGCCTTCGTGTTGCCGTCCCGCCTGCCGCTCCAGCCGCGGCTGCAATCTCTCTATGAAAGCTGGAAGCCGAGCCGCGATCCCGAGACCGACATTGCGCGCTTCGGCCTGCTCGCCACGGTGATCATGCACGCCACTATCGCGCGTGGCGAGCGGCCCGCGCGCCGCGCCGCCGCGATTGCACGGGGACTGCCTTCGCTGCCGGCGGGGCAGGGGCCGATCATTCTCTGGCAAGCGGAAAGCTTCGTGGATGTGGGCCGACTCGATCCGGACCTTGCCGATCGTCTGCCCAATCTGGCGCGTCTGATGGACGGGGCCCGACTGCGTGGCAGGCTCTCCGTGCCGGCGTGGGGGGCGAACACGATCCGGACCGAACTCGCCGCCGTCGCCGGGATCGGGCCCGATCTGCTCGGCCTCGATCGCTTCAATCCCTATGACGCCTTCGCGCGCACCGCGCTGCCATCGATCGCGACCCAGGCGCGCGCGGCGGGGTATCGGACGGTCTGCGTCCACCCATACAGCCGCAGCTTCTACGCACGCGACACGGTGATGCCCTGCCTCGGCTTCGATTGCTTCATCGGCATCGAGGCTTTCAGAGGCGCCGAGCTGGACGGGGGTTATGTCACCGATATGGCGTTGGCGCGGTTTGTCGCCGATCTGGTGGCGAAGGAAGGGCCAGGCCTGTTCGTATTCGCCATCTCAATCGAGAATCACGGGCCTTGGGATACTATGCACGATGGCCGCCCGCCCGCAGTGCTGCCGCCGGCGTGGGCCGCGTTGTCCGACGCCGCGCAGATCGGCCGCTGGCTGCGGCATATCGAGGCGACCGATGCGGCGCTCTCGCCGCTGCGCGAAGCGATCGAGCGGTTAGGACAGGGCTGGCTCGGCTTCTATGGTGATCATCATCCCGGCCTCGCCGGCCCCTTCCTCGCGCCGGGAGCGGCGGATGGGCGAACGGATTATTTTCTGTGGCAAGCGGGCGGTGCGCCCGGCGAGACTGTCGATTGCGCGGGGGAGGAGTTGCCCGCGCGCTGGCTCAGCCTGATGCGCTGATGCCGGTGTGGAGCAACCAGCGTTCGGTGCCTTCCAGCCCGAGCGCGGTCAGCCGCCCGGTCTGATAGGCCCCCGTATCGATCCCCAGCCGATTGGCGCGGATCTCGGGTTCATAATTGATGCTGTGGCCGTGGACGATCATCATGCCGTGCGAGCCGATATGCTCGAGGAAGGGCTTGCGGATCCAGCGCAGTTCGGAAGGCGCCTGCTCCTCAATCGGAACGCCAGGGCGGATGCCGGCGTGGACGAACAGATAATCACCGATCGCAACCCGATCCTCCATCTTGCCAAGGAAATCGCGGTGCGCGGGTGGTATGAAGGCGTTGAGCTGTTCGATCAGGCGGGCGCCGACCATCGTCTCGAACACATCACGATCGAGACCATAGCTCTGCATCGTCTCGATGCCGCCGACCCGCTCGAACAGCGAAAGTGCGGCCTCGTCGCCCGAGAGCGCTGCGAGGAATAGCTCTTCGTGATTGCCCATGATCGCATGGAAGCGCGTGCCTTGCTCTGAAAGCGCGATCGCCCGCGTGATGACGCCGGCCGAATCGGGTCCGCGATCGATCAAGTCGCCCAAAAGGATCAAAGTGGCCGGCAGCGGATCGCGCGCGCCGGCATCCTCTGCAATTTGACTCAGCAATTCATCGAACAGGTCCGCGCGACCATGGATGTCGCCGATCGCATAGACGCGCTGACCCGCCGGAATTGCTGCGGGCGTATCGGTCTCGATCGCCGGTTTGCGGAACAGCGAGGAAAACATGGGCCCCATCTAGGAACGACGCGCGCGCAGCGCCAACATTCTAGCCGTGAAGACGTTTCGTATCCGTTGTCGACTGGCCATTCAGCGCGAGGATATGGCGCGCCGCGTCGCGCACGGCGCCGTGCCCACCCGGGCGCGGGGTAACGAAATCGACAAGGGCGAGAATCTCGGGTTCGGCATCGGCTGGGGCGATGCGCAAGGCGGCGACGTTGAAGAGGGGAAGATCGGGAAGGTCGTCGCCCATCGCGGCGGTATCGGAATGGGGGATGCCGAGCGTGCTTTGCAGCGTCGCCGCGGCGTGAGCCTTGTCGGCGATCCCGGCGTGGACATGCTGGATGCCAAGCTCGGAAGCCCGGCGGCGGAGCACGGGCGAATCCCGCCCGCTGATGATGGCGACCGCGACGCCCGCCGCAGTCAACTGCTTGATACCCAGGCCGTCACGGACATTGAACCGCTTCAGGACCTCGCCATCCGCGTTGTAATACAAGCCGCCATCGGTCAACACGCCGTCGACATCGAGGAGCAGCAGGCGGATCATTGACCGACACTAGCCGGATCGCAAAGTATGAGGAAGCAGCCGGCGCCCCGCTGCTGCTCTGATCGATGTATTTTTGCCGGTACTGCAAACGCTTGGGCGTGACCAGGCCACCACTAGGCTGAAATGGGGCTCGCTTCGGTCCTAGCTCGGGTCTAAGGGCTGGCTTCAAGCGCAACAGCGAGGGTGGGGTAAGCATGAAGCCGGCCAAGCGTCCCGATCAGGTGCTTTCGCCTATCGCGGCTGATGTGGTCGCGTTCGGGCGGCAGGTTGTGGCTACCGAGGCGGATGCGCTGGTTTCGCTTGCCACCGCGCTTGATGAGCATTTCGCGACCGCCGTCGATCTCGTGCTGAGTTTGCACGGAAGGCTGATTTGCACGGGCATCGGTAAATCCGGGCATGTCGCGCGTAAGGCGGCGGCGACCTTTGCCTCCACCGGTTCGCCTGCTTTCTTCGTCCATCCTGCCGAAGCAGCGCATGGCGATTTGGGCATGGTAACGGCGGGTGATGCGCTGATAGCCTTTTCAAACTCGGGAGCCACTGCCGAACTTCAGCCGCTGTTGATGCACGCGGCCAAGCTCGGCATGCCGATCATCGGCATCGCCGCCAATTCGGACTCGCTGGTGATGCGGCACGCTAGCGTGCCGCTGCTACTGCCCAAGGTGGACGAGGCCTGCCCCGCCAACCTCGCGCCGACGACCTCGACATCGATGATGATGGCGCTTGGCGATGCGCTGGCGATGACCGTGATGCGTGAGCGAGGCGTTTCGCGCGCGGGTTTCGAGGAATTGCATCCTGGCGGCGCGATCGGGCGGCAGCTGATGCGTGTGGCGGCAGTAATGCACCGCGAGGATTCGATTCCGATCGTCCGTGCCGATGCGCTGATGCGCGATGTGATCGTGACGATGACCACCTGCAGCTTTGGCATCGCCGGCGTCGTCAATTTCGAAGGTACACTGATCGGGGTTATAACCGACGGCGATTTGCGACGGCACATCAGCAACATTTTGGATATGCCCGCGCATGAGGTGATGACACCCAATCCGATCTGGTGCGGGCCCGGCTGGCTGATCGAGGACGCGCTGGCGCTGCTCAATCGCCAGAAGATCACCGCGATGTTCGTGGCGGAAGATGGCCCTTCGCCCAAACCGATTGGTATCGTCCACGTCCATGATTTCCTGAGGCTGGGGCTCGCTTGAACGTCACCATCGTCATCCCCGCCCGCTTCGCTTCCACTCGTTATCCTGGCAAGCCGCTTGTTCCGCTGAAAGGCGCGACGGGCATATCCAAACCATTGATCCAACGCAGCTGGGAGGTGGCGATGAGCGTGGGCGGTGTTTGCCGGGTGATGGTGGCCACGGACGATGATCGGATCGCCGAGGTGGCGCGAGGATTTGGTGCCGAGGTCGCGATGACGCCCGCGACTTGCGCTAACGGCACAGAGCGTTGCGCGGCGACGCTGAGCGCGTTGGGTGATGACGTCGACGTGATCGTCAATCTCCAGGGCGATGCGCCACTGACGCCGCCCGCCTTCGTCGAGGCGCTGGTGGCTGCCATGGCGGATCCGCGGGTGGCAGTCGCGACCCTAGCTCTTCGAGCCCTGCCGGAAACACGGCGTCGCCTGCTGGCCGATCAGGCGGCTGGGCGGGTGGGCGGAACGACGATTGCGATCGACTCATCGGGCGACGCGCTCTATTTTTCCAAAGCGGTCATTCCGCATGTTCCCGCGAAGGCGCTGGACAATCCCGACCTGCCGTTTTTCCTCCACATCGGCGTCTATTCCTATCGCCGTAGTGCGCTGACCCGCTACGCAATGGCACCATCGTCGAGGCTGGAGGAATTGGAAGGGTTGGAACAACTTCGATTCCTCGATGCGCGAGTGCCAATGCGCATCGTGCAGGTTGCGAGTCACCTTGATATCTGGGAACTCAATAATCCCGAGGACGTGCCGGTGATCGAAGCGTCGCTGGCCGCCCGCGGGTTGGCGTGAGGTGGCGCGGAGCCATCCCGGTTCTCCGCCCGGCATTTGGGACGAGGCGGTTTCGGTTGCGCGGCGGGCGCGGCGGCGGCGGCGCGAGCGGCGTTGTCGGGCATTAACGCGCCCCAGCGAGGTGGGAGGCGGCCGGGTTCTAATCCACGCGCTGGAACGCCTGCCACTGTATATCGATGCCGGTGACGCGGGGCTTTCGCGGCGGCTTGTCGCGGACGGCTTTTGGGAAATGTGGCTGACGGAGGCGCTAGAACAGGTGCTGCGCCCCGGCATGACAGCAATCGATATCGGCGCGAATGTCGGCTACTTCACGCTGCTGATGGCCGATCGCGTCGGCGCGCGGGGCCGGGTCCATGCGTTCGAGGCCAATCCGGCCATGTCCGCGATGCTGGCGGACAGCGTCGCACTTGCGGAGTTTTCAGAGCGTGTTTCCGTCCATAACGATCCGTTATGGGACACGGACGGCGAGATCTGTTTGCTGAAGGTGCCGGAGGGAGAGCCGAAAAATGCACATCTCGTTACTGGTGCTGGCGAGGACGTGATCGGCATTCGCGGCGTCACCCGCCGTGCCGACGGCTTCCCCGCGCTGGCGCAGGCGGACGTTATCAAGATCGATGTCGAGGGCGCCGAAGAAAGAATTTGGAGCGGCATGGAGGGCTTGCTCGCAGGTGGGCGGCCAATGACCATCTTCCTTGAGTTCAGTCCTATCCGCTATGGTGCGCCCATGGCCTTTCTCGAAGCCATCATGACGAAGGGTTTCGCTTTGGGCGAACTCAGCGTCAGCCACGGCATTCGTGCAGTCACGGCGGGCGAGATCCTCGCCGGTGATTGCGCCGAGGATCGCATGCTAGCGCTTACGCGAGGACGCGCGCAATAATGGCGCTTCCGATGCTCTGCGTCGCCCCATCGGGCTCGACCAGCCGCTGTTCCTGATCGCGGGACCCTGCGTGATCGAGAGCGAGGCACTGGCGCTGTCGGTTGCCGAAGCCTTGCGGGGAATCGCCGATGGACTCGGCATTTTGCTGATCTACAAATCGAGCTTCGACAAGGCGAACCGCAGCTCGGGCGCGTCCTTCCGCGGGCCCGGACTCGAAGAAGGCCTGCGCATCCTTGAGAAGGTGCGCTCTGAAACCGGGCTACCGGTGCTGACAGATGTGCATGAGGTGGCGCAGGTGAAGCCGGTTGCCGAAGTAGTCGACATGCTCCAAACTCCAGCCTTCCTCGCTCGCCAGACCGACCTGATCGAGGCCGTGGCCGCGAGCGGCAAGCCGGCCAACATCAAGAAGGCACAGTTCATGGCGCCCGGCGATATGACCAACGTGATCGAGAAGGCGAGGGCAGCTGCTGCTGCGGCCGGACATAGTGGCCAGACCCTGTGCGTAGCCGAGCGCGGCACGAGCTTTGGCTATGGCAATCTGGTGGTCGACATGCGCGGGCCGGTGATCATGCGCGATACGGGCGCGCCGGTGGTGTTCGATGCGACCCATTCGGTGCAGCTGCCGTGGGCGAACGGGAAAAGCTCGGGCGGCCAGCGCGAGTTCGTGCCGGTGCTGGCGCGGGCGGCCGTGGCGGTGGGTGTCGCGGGGTTGTTCATGGAGACTCACCCGGACCCCGAGCGGGCTCTGTCAGACGGGCCCAATGCGATGCCGTTGGGAGAGATCGAGGCGCTGTTGCGAGGGTTGATCGCACTGCGGGTGGCGGCTGACTAGCTCTGATTCCAAAAGCAGACCGGCAAGTTCGTTGGGCGCGGCCGATACTAGGCATTCGCCTAGCGGATTTTGCGTCTCGATACATACCTGTTCCCCCCGAAAATACAGGTGAAATTTGAACCAAAACAGGTTTGCTGTTTCAATCGGTTGTCCCGTCCGATGCGGCATCGTCGCTTTTTTGGCGCGCCACGGGAGAATAACAGGTTGGATCACGTACCGTGGGTCGTCCGCTGCCGCCGCTGGCGCGGCTATTAACGGAACCGCAGGACCGACTGATGAAGAAAGACGGAACGCCCTCTCAGCAGGGCATCGCCTTCGACAATCAATTCAAGCTCAGCGTCTTATTCTTTATTCGCGCCGCGGCAGCGGATGGCGTCCCCATCAAAACAGCGATCGATCAACTCATTTCGAATTGGGCGGGCCGTCGAGAACCGCCTCTTACGAAGGGGGAAGCGGCCGGCGTTCGCGAGACGCTGCGGCGTCGGTATCACGAGTGGTACGCCGAGTTGTAAGAAGAGTGACCTTAGCAATTCCGCGATTGCCGATCTCAAAAAAGCGCGGCGAGCCGGCGGTTTCATGGAGAATTGGTACTGGGGAGGATGCCTATGTGCATCCGACCGAGCACCTCCGGAAGCCGCCACGCGGCCGACCGCGCAAGTAGAACTAGCTTCGCACATTTTTGGTGATCCACCGAGTCGTTCCCCTCAACCAAGGAGAACGTCCGTGAAGAGATCGATCAAGCGAATGCCAGCGGTTCGGCCACCGATGTCGCGCCCGAGCGTGGGGCATAACATGCCCAGCACGATCATGATGGTGGCGCCAAACGCGCTCAGGCTGCATCCCAACGGTCCCCGGCACTCTCACTGACCGCGATATCAAGCGCGTATCTCGGATGCTTCAGGCGTTTGGCGTGCGCGTGCCGCTCCTGATCGGCAATGACGGAAGCGTGATCGAGGGCCAAGTGCTTCTGCTCGCCGCACAGGCGATTGGGCTTCCCGAGATCCCGGTGATCCATGTGACCGACCTCAATCCGCTCCACGAGCGAATGCTATCAGCCACTCTGTCGCGAGTGGGCGAGCTCGGGCGATGGAAGAAGGACAAGCAGCGCGCACTGCTGGCCGAAATCATCGACACCATGCCCAGCTTTGACCTCGAGGGCCTGGCGCTGGACATGGGCGAGATCGACCTCATCCTCGATGGGACGCGCGCATCGTATCGGCTGCGGCGATGCAACCGACGACGCGTTCGTCAGCGAGCTAATGAACGGAGTCGCTGCGGCAGCAGTGTTTACTGACCCGCCCTACGGTTGTGCGATCGCGGGGTTCGCTAGCACGAAGAAGCGGCCGGAGGTGTGCAGGGGCCGGGGGACATGAGCCAGGGGGAGATCAGCTTCTTCTTCGCCAACATCTGCCGGGCGATTGCCCAGAACAGCCGCCCGGGTGCCTTGATCTACATCTGTATGGACTGGCGGGTGCTTCCCGCCCTTGTTGAGGCGGCGCGACCCAGTTTGGGTGCGCCGATCAACATCGCGGTCTGGGTCAAGGATCGCGCGGGCATGGGCGGCTTCCTGCGGTCACGAGATGATCCCGATCTTCGCGAAGGCGGGCGGCAAGCGCCGCAATAACGTTCAGCTCGGCGCCTTCGGTCGCGATCGCTCGAATGTCTGGGAATATCCCTCCGCCGCTACGATCGGCCCGAAGAGTGGGGAAGGTAACATGCTGGATATCCATGCGACTCCGAAGCCCGTCAAGATGATCGCGGACGCATTGCTGGACTCGACCGTGCGCGGCGATGTGGTGCTCGATCTCTTCCTGGGCTCGGGCAGCACGCTCGTCGCGGCAGACAAGCGCCGGTCGCTCCGCCTATCTGCGATGTTGTCAGGCAACGCCGACCGTAGCCCGGTCGCTTGGAATCTGATCGTAAGGGAAATCCGGCGTTCGGTTGTCACCCCGACAGCGGGCGCAGGTCGCGATGTCGTCATGCTCGCCGCGGCGAAGCTGTTCGCGCATCCGGTGCCGATCGATCGAACTCAGCATCTCGCTGAAGCTTTGTTCCGCAAGATTGCCGATTGGTTCGATCCTGCTGAAATCCTGGCAGCAGGCAAGCACCAGTCCATCGCAGTCGACAATCAGATCGTTCATCACTTCGGGCTCGCAGCGGATCGGTCCGGGCCCAAGCGACAGGCTGTCGAAAATGCGCTGGTCTTTGGAGCATCGATTGCTCATCGGATCATATTGGACGTTGACGGTGCCGCGCTCCGTGAACCAGCGCCGTATATTCTCCAATTCGCCGATGTTCCGCCGGCTTACCGGAACGCTAACGTGAACCTTATCGGGAAAGTCGCGGAGCAGCATCTCAAAACGCGGCAACACGCGGTTGAGCCGGAGCGGTTGCATCAGCTCGTTGTAGGTCTGTGGTTCCAGCGACTCACAGTGAAGCGATACGATATCGATGAGTTCCGTGAGCGCCTTGTGCTTCTCGCCATAGGCCGCACCGTTCGTATTGATCCCAAGCCCGACGTCCGGAAGGCGCGATTTGAAATAACGCGCACGCTCCTCGACGAGAGGGTCGACCAGACCGTCGCCGAAAAGGCCAAACACGACGCGATGTTCGAAGGTTATACCGTGGTCCGCGATGCCGTCGATCAGCTTCCGGTAAAGCTCCATCGACATCGTATTGCGCGGAACGTGAGAGGTTTCCTCCTTGCCCGTCGGGCAGTGGATGCAGGACGCGTTGCAGGTTCCGGTGGTGCCGATGGCTAGGAAGCGCATCTGCCGGGCGGCGCCCTCGATCGGCGGCCGCAGGAACCCCACTTCCCGCGCGGCGCCATGATGACCGGGATCAAGGAGGTTGGCGGCGCGGAAAAACAGGTTCGCACCTGGCTTGCGACGATGTTTCAGATAGCGCGCATTCTTGTACATCTGCACGCCCAGGCGCTCGCGAAG
>NZ_CAHJXD010000095.1 GCF_903644055.1 Sphingomonas bacterium
CGGCGCATAGCGCTCGCCGCTCGCCTCGCCGATCAGCGCCTGCGCGGCCTCGTCGTAGCGGAAATATTCGGTGCCGAGTGTCGAGACGGGGACCAGGCCGTCGCCGCCCAGCCCCTCGACCGTCGCGAAGAAGCCGAACGCGCGGACGCCGGTGATCCGCGTCTCCAGCACCTCGCCGACCTTCTCGGACAGATAGGCCGCGACGTAGCGGTCGATCGTCTCGCGTTCGGCGGCCATCGCGCGGCGCTCGGCGGCGGAGATCGTCTCGCCGACCAGCGAGAGATCGGCGGCGTCGGCGGGCGCCAGCCGCGTCTGCTCGATCGCCGGCGCGAGGCCGTAGGCGCCGACCAGCGCGCGATGGACGAGCAGATCGGCGTAGCGGCGGATCGGCGAGGTGAAATGCGCGTAGCTGCCCAGCGCGAGCCCGAAATGGCCATGGTTGGCGGGCGCGTAATAGGCCTGCGTCTGCGTGCGCAGCACCTGCTCCATGATCTGCGGGCGCGCATCATGATCGTGGAGGCGGCCGAGGATATGATTGAACGTCGCGGGGCGGACGACCTGGCCGAGCGCGAAGGCGATGTCGAACGTCGCGAGATAATCCTTGAGCGCGACGAGCTTCTCGCGGCTCGGCGGCTCGTGGACGCGGTACATCACCTGCGCCTTCTTCGCCTCCAGCGCCTTGGCGGCGGCGACGTTGGCGGCGATCATATAATCCTCGATCAGCCGATGCGCATCGAGCCGTTCGCGCGGCGCGACCGAGAGGATGCGGCCCTTCTCGTCGAGCACCACGCGGCGCTCGGGCAGATCGAGATCGAGCGGCGCCCGCGCATCGCGCGCCTTGGCGAGCGCCGCCCAGCACGCCCAGAGCGGCCGGAGCGCGGTTTCGAGGAGTTGGGGCGGTACGCGCTCCCCTCCCGCTTGCGGGAGGGGTTGGGGGTGGGGTGCGACGGTGGCTTGAGGGACATCGCTTCCCTCCGGCGTCCCCCCACCCCCGGCCCCTCCCGCAAGCGGGAGGGGAGAAGAGGCGCCATCGATCAGCGCCTGCGCATCCTCATAGGCGATATTCGCCGCCACCCGGATCAGCGCGCGGGTGAAGCGCCAGGCCTTGAGCGTGCCGTTCGCGGCGACCGTAAGATGGCAGGCGAGCGCGGCGCGGTCCTGACCCTCCTTGAGCGAGCAGATGTCCACCGAGAGCGTCTCGGGCAGCATCGGCACGACGCGATCGGGGAAATAGACGCTATTGCCGCGCCGCCGCGCCTGCGCGTCCAGCGCGCCGCCGGGGCGGACGTAATAGCTTACGTCGGCGATCGCGACGATTGCGCGGAAGCCGCCGGGATTGGCGGGATCGTCGTCGGGGGCGGCCCACACCGCATCGTCATGGTCGCGCGCATCGGCGGGATCGATCGCGACGATCGGCAGGTGGCGCAGATCCTCCCTTCCCTCGCCGATCGGCTGGCGCGCCATCGTCTCGGCCTCGCCGATCGCCTCTTCGGGAAAGATGTCGGGGATGCCGTGCTTGTGGATCGCGATCAGGCTGAAGCTCCTGGTCTCGAACGGCTTGCCGAGCTTTTCGGTGACGCGCGCGGTGATGCGCGGCGGGCGCCCGGCCTTCTCGGCAAGGACGAGATCGCCGATCTCCGCGCCGCCGATGTCGGAGACGAGCAGCTCGTGCCGCTCGCGCTTCTCGACGGGCTTGAGCCAGACGCGGTCGCCCTCCCGGCGCAGCACGCCGAGCACCAGCTCCTCGCCGCGCGCCAGCCGCTTCATCGGATGCGCGGTCCAGCCGGTTCCCGCCTCCTCGGTCCGCGCGAGCATGCGGTCACCGATCCCGAACGCCGCGCCCTTGCGCCCGCGCTCGATCACGCGGAGGCGCGGCGGGGCGGCGTCGCCGTGCCAGCTCTCGGGGACCGCGAAGATGCTGCCGCCCTCGATATCGACGACGCGCAACACCGTCACCTTGGGGATGCCGCCCATCTTGTGGAACGCGCGGCCGGGGGCGCTGTCAATCAGCCCCTCGTCGGCCATGTCCTTGAGCAAAGCCTTGAGGGCGATCTTCTCCTGCCCATGCAGCGCGAAGGCGCGCGCGATCTCGCGCTTGCCCGCCGGCGTATCGCTCGACGCGATGAAATCGAGGATCTGCTGGCGGGTCGGCAGGCCGTGCGGGCGCTTGGCCATGCCGATCAGGACGATCCGGGGAAATCGGGACGGCGGCGGAGATCCTCGAGCTGCTCGTTGTCGACCTCGCCGAGATGCTGCGAGACGAGCAGATATTCGGGCCGGTCGGGCAATTCGTCGCGCGTCGCGATCAGCACGAGTTCGGCGAGCGTGCCGCGATGCTCGGTGCCGCCGCCGGTGAGCAGGCAGGGTTCGTCCCAATCGGGGGTGGGAATCATTGCGGCTCCTGAAGGCTGGCGGTCGATCGCCCGGATCGGGCGCCGCCAGGGTGCCAGCGAAGCGGCCCGCGCGTCAATCGCGGCGAGGCGCCGGCCCACGTTTGCTCATCGCTCGAAGATCACGGGGACGATCGAAGCGATCAGCAGCACGGCCATCGTTCGGTTGAAGGCGATGCGGCGGCGCGGCGAAGTCAGGTAGCGGCGGATGAGCTGGCCGAACAGCACCCAGGCCGAGCTGCTCGCCGCGCCGACCAGCGCGAACACGAGGGCGAGCATCACTATCTGCGGGCGCGGATCGCTCTTCAGCGTCGTGTAGGTCGCCACCGCCGTCAGCGTCATGATCCACGCCTTCGGGTTGATCCACTGGAAGCCCGCCGCCGCCCAGAACCCCATCGGCCCGGCTTTTCCGGACACATCGGCGACCGATTCGGCGGTCGCGATCCGCCAGGCGAGATAGAGCATGTAGAGGATGCTCGCGATCTTCATCGCCGCGTAGAGCGGGGGCGCCGCCGCGATCAACGCCGCGATGCCGAAGCCGACGCAGAGCATCATGACCGCGACGCCGATCAGGATGCCGAGCTGGTGCGGCAGCGTCCGCGCGAAGCCGAACCGCGCGCCGGCGCTCGCCAGCATCAGATTGTTCGGGCCGGGCGTGAACGACATCGCGATCGCGAAGGGCAGCACCGCTGCGAAAAACGTGGCGACATTCATGGCGCCGGCTTACTCCAGCCACGCGGCCGGGTCACTAAGCGCCGGGCCCGATCCGGGCGGCGGGACGTTGTCGATAAGACAATTTTGGGGAAATTCGATGTACAGCAAGGCCTATGGCGACTGGATGCGCGCCGGCATGGAAGCCTGGTCGCTGGGTATCGAGGCATCGGCGGTGGTCGCGCTGCGCATGGGCAAGCTCGCGTCGGGCGGCGATCCCGATGGTGCCGAAACCCGCCTGATGATCGCCGAAAAGATGCAGGCGGCGCTGGAAATACAGGCCGGGATGATGACCGGACAGTTCGGTTTCACGCCATTGACCGGCTCGCGCAAGGCGATCCGCCATTACGGCCGCAAGGTCGCCGCCAACCACAAACGGCTGAGCCGCTAGAATCGTTGATCTCTCGTCACCCCGGCCTTGAGCCGGGGTCCCGCTTCTTGGCGGCGCTGAAGAAGAAGCGGGACCCCGGCTCAAGGCCGGGGTGACGTTCCAGCTTGAACAGGACAGCCTCTCGAACTGATCGACATTAAAAGACCGCCGCCCCTTGCTCCGGGTCCGCCACATAGATCTTGCGTCACCGTGGATACACGAACTGTTGGGATTGGTTCTCAGCCGGAATATCGATCCGTCCTGGAATTCAAGACTGGTGGGCCCGGCAGGAATCGAACCCGCAACCTAGCCGTTATGAGCGGCCAGCTCTAACCGTTGAGCTACAGGCCCACGGGCGTGGCGATAGCGGAACCCGGCCCGCGCTGGCAAGCGCGCGCGGGCAGCGTGAGCATCAGCCGATCGTCGGCGATCGTCAGCGCGCCGCCCGCCTGATCGGCGAGCTTCTCGACCAGCCGCAGCGCGAACCCCAGCGCCAGCATCGGCGCATCCTGGCCCTGCGGATCGCGCAACTGCCCGGCGCTCCGCCCGACCAGCCGCCCCGGCCGCGTCAGCGTCAGCGTGACGCGGCGCCGCGCGCTGCGGTCGCGCGACAGCCG
>NZ_CAHJXD010000096.1 GCF_903644055.1 Sphingomonas bacterium
CCGCGTCCCGCGCGCAGGGTTCAGGCGCGGCGCCGGCCTCGTGCTCGCGGTCGCGGTCGTCGCCACCGCCGCGCGCTTCGTCGCCCCGCCGGTCTACGTCCCTCTGCCCGCCCGCTCCCCCGCCCCCACGATCGGCGCGCATTGAGGGAGCCGATCGCGCGCCGGGCCGTTGCCGCCGTCATGACCCAGGACGAGAAGAAGACCATCCACGCCGATTTCAGCAAGGCGGTCAACATGACCCCCGCCGCGCTCGAGAAATGGCTGGAGACCGAAGAGAGCAAGGCGGTCGGCTTCAAGGGCAAGGACGGCAGCGCCGCCGAAAGCGTCGGCCACGCCTCGGGCCGTCGCATCGTCCAAATCAAGCGGATGCACCGCGCCGAGCTCGCCGACGACGATTATGCCCACATGCGCAAAGTGGTCGGCTACGTCCGCCGCCACCTGGCGCAGGAACCCGCAAACACGGAAACCTCGCGCTGGCGCTATTCGCTGATGAACTGGGGCCACGACCCCTGCAAATAAGCGGCGCCGTCACCTTATCCGCTCGCTCTCGTCACCCCGGCCTTGAGCCGGGGTGACGTTTCAGCTCGAACAGACAGCCTCCAACTACCCACCATCGACCGGAACATCTCCGGTGGAAGCCCTTCCCCGCGCATGGCGGTCGATCTCGTAGGTCACCGCCACGATCAGCACCGCCAGGAAACCCACGAAGCAGGAATCGATTCCCAGCAGCATGGCCTTCGCACCGTCCGGCCCCTTCATCGCGGCGAACCCCAGCGCATAGTGGACGGTCATCGCGGGCAGGATCGTCAGCAGGTTGAAGCCGATCGCCCAAAGCAGGACGGGCGCGATCGCCCGGATCGATCGGATCGGCCCGCAACGAACGCCCAGCGGCGCCGAGGCGTACCATCGCGCCAGCAGGATATCGAGCGGGAAGGAGAGCAGCAGCAGCGCGCCGATCGCCCAAGCCGCGATCCTCAAATGCTCCGCGCCCAGCACCACCGGGCCCCAGATGCCGGGCAGCGCCATCGCGATCCGGAAGAGCCATAGCGGCAGGAAGCGCCGCAGCGCTTGCCGCTCCGGCCGGCCCGCCCGCGCCGCATCGCCCCATGCGAACCAGCGCATCGCCCAATAGCCGGGCAGCAGCAGCGCGATCACCTTGATCGTGCCGAAGCCCATGCGCACGGGCGAGAATTGCACCGCCTTCGCCTGTATCGCGCCATCGTAGAAGCCGATCGCCGCCTCCGCGAGATGCTGCACCGCCTCCGCCGCGACGGGGACCAGGAACAGCAAGGGGCATGCCAGCATGAAGGCGAAGGCGCCGCGATGGGCGTCGGCGAAAGGCTTCAGCATGTCGTCCGCTCCTGCTCGGGCATGGGATCGAAGGCGATCAGGTCGCCCGGCTGGCATTCGAGTTCGCGGCAGATCGCCTCCAGCGTCGAAAAGCGGATCGCCTTGGCCTTGCCCGTCTTGAGGATCGAAAGATTGGCGAGCGTGATGCCGACGCGTTCGGCAAGCTCGGTCAGCGTCATCCGCCGCTCCCACAGCAGATCGTCGAGCCGGATGCGGACGGGCATCAGACCGTCGCCTCGATCTCGTCCTGCATCTCCGCGCCCTTGCGGAACACGCGCGCCAGCACGAAGATCAGCAGCACGATCTCGAACCGGTTGATCGGCGCACCCTCGGTCATCGCACTCTCCCGGCGCCGATCGACATTCGGCTTCGTGAACCGAGTTCGCCTACAATCCTCCGTCATGCCGGACCCGTTCCCGCATCCACGGTGCCGCAAGACCGACAGGATTTTTGAACGACGAGCGAGCATCGTCTATCGATACATAACTTATCGATAAACGGCAAGCGCGTCGTTCATATGCATGGGGTTGATGAAGTTCGCCGCCTGCCCCAAAGCGGTGCGGTGGCGGAAGGCGGCAACAAACTGGTCCTGGTGACCGCGCTCGCCGCCAACCTCGGCATCGCGGTCGCCAAGTTCGTCGCGGCGGGAATCACCGGATCGTCGGCGATGCTCACCGAGGGCTTCCACTCGGTGGTCGACAGCCTCAACCAGATCCTCCTGCTCTACGGCCAGAAGCGCAGCCAGCTTCCGCCCGACGAGCTGCATCCGCTCGGCTATGGCCGCGAGCTCTATTTCTGGAGCTTCGTCGTCGCGATCCTGATCTTCGCGACCGGCGCGGGGCTCTCGATCTACGAGGGCATCCTCCACATCCTCGAACCGCACGAGATCGAGCGCCCGATCGTCAGCTATGTCGTGCTCGCCGTCTCGACCGCGCTGGAAGGCACGTCGTGGCTCGTCGCGGTGCGCGAGTTCGCGGGCGCCAAGGGCGAGCAGGGCTGGTGGCAGGCGGTTCGCCGATCGAAGGACCCGCCGAGCTTCATCGTGCTGTTCGAGGACAGCG
This sequence comes from Sphingomonas bacterium, assembly GCF_903644055.1. Lineage (GTDB taxonomy): Bacteria > Pseudomonadota > Alphaproteobacteria > Sphingomonadales > Sphingomonadaceae > Sphingomonas_I. Next base: position 2,412 of record NZ_CAHJXD010000096.1, read on the forward strand.
CCGCCATCTTCGGGCTGATCGTCGCCGCGATCGGCATCGGCCTCGCGCAACTGACCGGCGATCCGGCGTGGGACGGCATCGCCTCGATCGTGATCGGCGTGGCGCTGGCGGCGGTCGCCTTCGTGCTGGCGCGCGAATCGAAGGGCCTGCTGATCGGCGAGCGCGCCGACAAGGCGCTGGTCCTGGCGGTGCGCGAGGTGCTCGACCGCCCCCATGAGGTGACGGCGGTCGGCCATGTCCTGAGCGTCCAGATCGCCCCGGATCGCGTCTTCGTCGCCGCCGAGGTCGATTTCGAGGACGAGGTCCGCGCCGGTGACGTCGAGCGCATCATCGCCGAGGCCGAGGCCGAACTCCGCCGCGCCTGGCCCGACATCGCCAGCCTCTATGTGAAGCCCAAGGCGGGCGTGCCCAGCGCCGCGCCGGAGGATCGTTGACCTCCACGCGGCGCGCGGCTATAGGCTGCCCCGTTCGCACCGGCTCGCCGGCTCGCGGATCTTGAACATTGCCGATGCCTGTCAGGGCCCGGAGGTCGCAAGATCGCCGTGGCCCTTATGCTTTTCCGCCCGCCAAGGGGGGGACGAGCGGCGGGTCCGGCAAAGTAACCCACGAATGAGGTGAAGGCTTCAAATGCCAACGATCAACCAGCTCGTCCGCAAGGGCCGCGAGCCGCAGAAGGAACGCTCCAAGGTTCCCGCCATGGAGGCCAACCCGCAGAAGCGCGGCGTCTGCACGCGCGTCTATACCACGACCCCGAAGAAGCCGAACTCGGCGCTGCGCAAGGTGGCCAAGGTCCGCCTGACCAACCAGCGCGAGGTCATCTCCTACATTCCCGGCGAGGGGCACAATCTTCAGGAGCATTCGGTCGTGCTGATCCGTGGCGGCCGCGTGCGCGATCTGCCCGGCGTGCGCTATCATGTGCTGCGCGGCGTGCTCGATACGCAGGGCGTGAAGAACCGCAAGCAATCCCGCTCCAAGTACGGCGCCAAGCGTCCGAAGTGAGCCGGCGGGCGCGGAGCGTCCGCGCGGGGTCCAGGGCCGCAGGCGGCCCGGTTGAAGGTAAGGAATAGAAGATGGCTCGTCGTCGTCGTCCGGAAAAGCGCGAAATTCTCCCCGATCCCCGGTTCGGGGACGTCACCCTTTCGAAGTTCATGAACAGCGTCATGCTCGACGGCAAGAAGTCGGTCGCCGAGGGCATCGTCTATGGCGCGCTCGAGACCGTCGAGACGCGCGCCAAGCGCGAGCCGATCGGCGTGTTCCACGATGCGCTCAACAATGTCCGCCCCGGCATCGAGGTGCGCAGCCGCCGCGTCGGTGGCGCCACCTATCAGGTTCCGGTCGAGGTCCGCCCCGAGCGCAGCCAGGCGCTGGCGATACGCTGGCTGATCACCGCCGCGCGCGGCCGTTCGGAGCATACCATGGCGGCGCGCCTTTCGGGCGAGCTGATGGATGCGGCGAACAATCGCGGCAACGCCGTGAAGAAGCGCGAGGACACGCACCGCATGGCCGAAGCCAACCGCGCCTTCTCGCATTATCGCTGGTAATCGCCTATATGGGATGAGCGGGCTTTCAGGCCTGCTTTCCCTTTTTGAATATCCACCCGCTCATCCTGACAGGAACTGAGCTCGGCGAAGCCCGTATCGAAGGACATGGCTTGTCCTTCGATACGCCATTTCGACAAGCTCGATGGCTGATCAGGATGAGCGGGTGGGATGAGAACCCGCCGCATGCTCGGCACAGGAGTAAGATCATGGCCCGCAGCCATCCGCTCAACATGTATCGCAATATCGGCATCATGGCGCACATCGATGCCGGCAAGACGACGACGACCGAGCGCATCCTCTATTACACCGGCAAGTCCTACAAGATCGGCGAGGTCCATGAGGG
>NZ_CAHJXD010000097.1 GCF_903644055.1 Sphingomonas bacterium
CACGCTGGAGCAGCGCGCCGCCGCGTTCAAGCTGGACCTCGACGATCTCGTCACGGGCAGCGAGCCCGCGCTGGCGCCCGCCGCGAGGCCGGTCGCCCCGGTGCGCTCGCCCGCGCCTAGGGTGGCGGCGTCGGAGCCGATCGCCGAGCCCGAGACGCATTTCGCCGGGCGCTTCGCCTGGCCGCTCAAGGGCAGGATCCTCCGCCCATTCGGCCCGCTCGCCAATGGCGGTCGCAACGACGGCATCAACATCAAGGCCAGGACGGGCGCGACGATCGCCGCCGCCGCCGATGGCGCGGTCGCTTATGCGGCGACTTATCCGGGTTTCGGGCAGGTCGTGCTGATCCGCCACGGCAACGGCTGGATCACGCTTTACGGGCACGCGGGCGCGTTACTGGTCAAGCGCGGTCAGGCGGTGACGCGCGGCCAGCCGATCGCCTCGGTCGGATCGACCGGATCGGTCAGCGAGCCGCAGCTCCATTTCGAGATCCGCGAGGGGCGGCGGCCAGTCAATCCGATCGACTGGCTGCCGTAAGGGATCGCGCCCGCCTCGGGGGGCTGCCCGACGCGCCGGATCAGCGCCAGGCGCAGCGGCGTACCTTGCGATGGTTGTACGTCCGCACCGTGCAGACCTTGCGGCGATGCTGGCGAACGACGACTACGGGGGTATGATAGCCGGTCTCGCGATGGACCGTGGTCGTGCGCGTCGTGACCGTCTGCGCCATGGCCGGCGCGGCGATTGCCGCGATGGTTGCGGCGGCGATCAGGGCGATCTTGTTCACGCTTGCTCTCCCTTGAAGGCACCCGGTCGGGCCGGGCGTGAAGCGAGCGTTCGACAGGAACTTTTGTTCCGGCGGCGATCTTATCGCCGGCCCCACGCCGCCGATTGTGCGGCGATCATCGCGACGACATTGCCCTGCACCAGATTGATGTCGAGCGAATGCAGCCCCCATCCGCCCGCCGAAGCCATGCGATCGAGCGCCACCCCGAGCAGATCGGCATAAGCGCCGGGCTCGATCCTGATCCGCAGCACCGTGCCCGCGCCATCGGCGACGCATTCGGCGCTGAGCTGCCCGATCGTCTCGACGTAGGGCGGATCGCTCGCCGGCGCGAGCGAGGGCCTGGGCAGATAGGCTTCGATCATCCCGCGCCCGCCCTCGGGCGCCGCGGGATTGACGCAGAGCGCCGCGTCGCCCGGCTTGCCGGCACCGAACACACGTCGGCTGGCGTCCGCATCGCGATAGCTCGACCAGGCGGTGACGCAGCCCGTCGCCCCGAGCCTGCGGCAAGGCGGGATGGCGCGCAGGCTGGAGGCGGTGAGATCGGGATTGCCCGCCAGATAGGCGCCGACCAGACGGCGCTGCGCGGGCTTGCCGTCGATCTCCTCGGCCAGCAGTTGCTTGAGGATGATCGCGCCCTGGCTATGCCCGATCAGCACCACCCCCCGGCCCTTGTTGTCGCGCGCGAGATAGGCGCGCCATGCGGCGAGAATGTCGCGATAGGGCGTGTCGAAATCGAGCGCGGCTTTGCCGGCGTCCGCCCGCGCCATCTCGCGGCGCAGCGCGGTGATCGTCAACTGGCGATAGACCGGCACGAACAGCCGGCACACCGATCCCAGCCGCGCCGCCTGCGCATGCACCGTGCGCCGTTCCTCCGGGCCCGGAGCCATGTCGCTGAACGTGCCGGGATCGAGCGACACGGTGGGGTAGACGTAGAAGCAATCGATCGGCGGCGCCTTGGCGGCGATGTAGGGCGCGGGCGACCGCGCGCCCCTGGCATCGATCGCCACCGCATCGAGATCGGCCGAGCAGGTGCCGTCGTCGACGCCCGGACGGCACAGCCAGGTCGCGGGACCGGCGTAATCGATCGCCGTAGCGGTTGCCGCGACCGGAGGTGTCGGCGCCTGCGCGACCAATCCCGTCCAGGCGATCATTCCCGCCACTGCCACCACGATCCGTCGCATCGGCCGTCCCCTCGCAATGCGCGCCGTTCCCGCTTATGTGCGCGCTCGCTCATGGCTACCGTACTTCCCCCCCGCCCGAAAGTCGGCATGGTTTCCCTGGGCTGCCCCAAGAACCTCGTCGACAGCGAGCGTATCCTCACCCGGCTGCGCGCCGACGGCTATGCGATGTCGCCCGATTATGCGGGCGCGGACGTCGTGCTGGTCAACACCTGCGGCTTCCTCGACAGCGCCAAGGAGGAAAGCCTCGAGGCGATCGGCGAGGCGATCGCCGAGAACGGCCGCGTGATCGTCACCGGCTGCATGGGCAAGGAAGCCGAGACGATCCGCGCGCGCTTTCCGCAGGTGCTCGCGGTAACGGGCGCGCATCAATATGAGCAGGTGGTGGGCGCGGTGCACGCCGCCGCGCCGGTGCTGCCCTCGGCCTATCTCGATCTGGTGCCGGGCGGCGCGGTGGAGCAGACCGATCTCAAGCTGACGCCGCGCCACTACAGCTATCTCAAGATTTCGGAGGGCTGCAACCATCGTTGCAGCTTCTGCATCATCCCCGCGCTGCGCGGTGATCTCGTCAGCCGCCGCCCCGACGCGATCCTGCGCGAGGCGGAGAAACTGGTCGCGGCGGGAACGCGCGAGCTGCTGGTGATCAGCCAGGATACGTCCGCCTACGGGCTCGATCTGCGGCACGCCACCTATCCGCTCAAGCGTGGCGGCGAGGTCCGCGCCGACATGACCGACCTCGCCCGTCACCTCGGCCGGCTCGGGGCGTGGGTTCGCCTCCACTATGTCTATCCTTATCCCCACGTCGATCGGGTGATCCCGCTGATGGCCGAGGGGCTGGTGCTCCCCTATCTCGACATTCCGTTCCAGCATGCCGCGCCTTCGGTGCTCAAGGCGATGAAGCGCCCCGCCAACGAAGCCAAGGTGCTGGAGCGGATCGCGGGCTGGCGTGGCATCTGCCCGGACATCGCGATCCGATCGACCTTCGTCGTCGGCTTTCCCGGCGAGACCGAGGCGGATTTCGACTATCTGCTCCAGTGGCTGGACGAGGCGCAGCTCGATCGCGTCGGCGCGTTCCGGTTTGAGCCCGTGGAAGGCGCCGCCGCCAACGATCTGCCCGGCCATGTGCCCGAGGCGGTGAAGGAGGAGCGCTACGCCCGGCTGATGGAAAGGACAGCCGCCATATCCGCCGCCAAGCTTCGCACGAAGATCGGCCGCACGCTCGACGTGATCGTCGATCTCGCCGATGGCGAGGGCGGCGCCACCGGGCGCGGCAAGGCCGATGCGCCGGAGATCGACGGCGAAGTGCATCTGCGCGATGCGCCGGGCCTCGCCCCGGGCGATTTCGCGCGCGTGCTGATCGAGGACGCCGACGACCATGATCTATTCGGGGTGCCGGTCGCCTAGCGCCTGTCCTGTTGACTCTCGTCACCCCGGCCTTGAGCCGGGGTCCCGCTGCCTGCCGACGTAGAAGAAGAAGCGGGACCCCGGCTCAAGGCCGGGGTGACGGTCGTTTGGGGCCACGTCCGTCCAAATCGTCGAGTGCCGATCGGTCCTAAGCCCGCGCGCGAGCACTTCCCGAAAAGGAGGCTTGCGGCTTATTGTTCACAGGCCAACCGTGCGCCCTCTAAGGAGCCATGATGATCGCTCTCTCCTCCTTGTTGCAGCCCGATCGCGGCCAGCCGGCGCATGCGCTTCACCTCGTCTCGAAGAGCGGTTTCGGTGAGTGGCTGAAGGACCAGCCGTCGCCTGTGCGCGCGCTGCTCTCTGCGGCGAAATTCGAGGGCGAGGCGGGGAGCCTTGCGATCCTGCCCGGGGAGACGCCCGAGGATTGGGCGGTGGCGATCGGCGCGGACGAGCCGCTCACGCCCTGGTCGCTGGCGGGCGCCGCCGCGAAATTGCCCGAGGGCAGCTATCGTCTGGCGGCGGGCGCGGCGGCAGAAAGCGCGCTCGGCTGGCTGCTCGCGCAGCACCGCTTCGATCGCTATCGCCGCGAACCCAGGCCCAACCCGCCCCGCGTATTGCTGACCGGCGACGTCGCGCGGATCGACGGGATCGTCCGCATCGCGCAGGCGACCGCGCTGGTCCGCGATCTGATCGATACGCCGAGCGCCGATCTCGGCCCGGTCGAGTTCGCGCGGGCTGTCGAGCAGATCGGCGCGATCGGCCACGCGATCGTCAGGACCACGCAGGGCGAGGATCTGGCCGAAGGCTATCCGATGATCCACGCGGTCGGCCGCGCGGCCGCGCACCACCGCCAGCCCCGGCTGATCGAGCTCGAATGGGGCGATCCCGCGCATCCCCGCATCGCGATCGTCGGCAAGGGCATCTGCTTCGATTCGGGCGGGCTCGATATCAAGCCGTCCTCGGGCATGCTGCTGATGAAGAAGGACATGGGCGGCGCCGCGCATGCCCTCGCGCTCGCCCAGCTTATCATGGCGGCGCGCCTGCCGGTGCGGCTCCACCTGCTGATCCCCGCCGCCGAGAATGCCATTTCCGCCGACGCCTTCCGCCCCGGCGACGTGCTCGACAGCCGCCAGGGGCTCCATGTCGAGATCGGCAACACCGATGCCGAGGGGCGGCTGGTGCTCGCCGATGCGCTGACGCGCGCCTGCGAGGAACAACCGCCCGAACTGCTGATCGATTTCGCGACGCTGACCGGCGCCGCGCGCGTGGCGCTGGGGCCGGAGCTGCCCGCTCTGTTCAGCAATGACGATGCGCTTGCCGCCGAACTGATCGCGGCGGGCGACAGGGTCGGCGATCCGATGTGGCGGCTGCCGTTGTGGAAGCCCTATGCCGAAATGCTTAAATCGGAGCTGGCGGATATCAACAATGCTGGCAGCGGCGGCTTCGCGGGATCGGTGACCGCGGCGCTGTTCCTCGAGCGCTTCGTCGCCCCCGGCGTGCCATGGGCGCATCTCGATACCTTCGCGTGGAACCCCGCCGCCAGGCCGGGCCGGCCCAAGGGCGGGGAGGCGCTGGGCCTGCGGGCCGCGTGGGCGCTACTCCAGGCGCGCTACGCCCGGCCTGCCTGACCAAGCCCAACTGAATCGCATTCGTCAGGCCGGGAATGAAACGATCGCGTCGCTTCTGTGTTTTTCCACAGCGTCGGGGGATGGTTTGGTTCGAGAGGCGGTCTCCAATGGTGCACGATACGACGCTGTCGGGATGGATGCAGACGCTGGTGGGCTATGTGCGGTCGGGAAAACCGGATCTCACCAACCGCCAGATGGCGCTCCTCCTGCTGGTCTATCTCACCACCGGGCCGCATACCGTGCGCGGGCTGGCGCAATCGCTCGGCGTCTCCAAGCCGGTGGTGACGCGCGCCTTGAACACGCTGGGCGCGCTCGGCTATCTGCGCCGCGAGCGCGACGAGGCGGATCGCCGCAACATCTTCATCGCGCACACCGATATAGGGGCGAAATTCCTTGAAGGCTTCGGCGAGCTCATTGACGGCGACGATGCGCCCGGGCCCGGCCGCCACCTCAAGCGCGCGGTGGCCTGACCGCTTCCGGCTGACCGGGCCGTCCTGCCTTCCCGACCCGCGCACGCACGCCTATCGGCGGGATATCGCCGATGTCGGCCTGGCGGGCGCGCTGTTCGCGCCGCATTACGCGCGTGCGGTCGATTGCCGGGTCGAATCCGATCAAGTGATGCTGCGGGGCGATCCGAGCGACGATGCGCGCGCGACATCGCAGTTGCTACGCGGCGAGAGCTTCGCGTTGCTCGATCTGTCGGGGGATTGGGCGTGGGGGCGATGCCTGCACGACGATTATGTCGGCTATCTGCCGCGCGCCGCGCTGGCGGCGATGCCCGCGCCCGACCATCGCGTTACCGCGATGCTCGCGCCGGTCTTTGCCCGCCCCGATATCAAGGCGCCGGTCGTGGCGACCTGGCCGATCAGCGCGCGCTTCGAAGCCAAGCGCGAGGGTGACTTTCTCGCGTGCGGCGCGGGATATGTCCACGTCCGCCATGCGCAGCCGATCAGCGCGACCGCCGCCGATCCGGTCGGGGTCGCCGAAGGGCTGCTCGGCCTTCCCTATCTCTGGGGCGGGCGTGGGGCGGGCGGGATCGATTGCTCGGGCCTCGTCCAGATCGCGCTCGGCTTCGCCGGCGTCGCCGCGCCGCGCGACAGCGACCAGCAGCGCGAAAGCCTGGGCGCGGCGCTGGCGCCCGAGGCGCCGCTGCGGCGCGGCGACCTGATCTTCTTTCCCGGCCATGTCGGAATGATGGCCGACGAGGCGACCCTGCTGCATGCCACCGCCTTATGGATGGCGGTCGTCCGCGAGCCCTTGGCCGACGTGGTCGCGCGGCTGGCGCCGGACCTTCCCGAACCGATCGTCGCGCGCAGGCGGCTGGCATGACCAGCGTGTTCATCGATGGCGCGGTCGGCACCACCGGGCTCGAGATCGGCGATCGGCTGGCGGGGCGCGGCGATATCACGCTGATCCGGCTGTCGGAGGAACGGCGCAGGGATGCGGACGCGCGCGCCGAGGCGCTCAACGCCGCCGACGTCGTGATCCTCTGCCTGCCCGACGAGGCCGCGCGCGAGGCGGTGGCGCTGATCGAAAATCCGCAAACGCGCGTGATCGATGCCTCGACCGCGCACCGCACCGCCCCCGGCTGGGTCTACGGCTTTCCCGAACTCGAGCCCGGCGGGCGCGAAGCGGTGGCGGCGGCGAAGCGCGTCGCCAATCCGGGCTGCTACCCCACCGGCTTCCTCGCGCTGGTGCGCCCGCTGGTGCGGGGCGGGCTGCTCGATCCCGGGGCGCTGCTCTCGGTCAATGCGGTGTCGGGCTATTCGGGCGGCGGCAAGGCGCTGGCCGCGCGGTTCGAAGATGAGCGCGATCCCGAGCATATTGACACCGCCTTCCGCGCTTATGGCCTCGGCCTCGGCCACAAGCATGTCGCCGAGATGCGCGCGCATGCGGGGCTGGCGCATGCGCCGGTCTTCCTGCCCGCTGTGGTCAACACCTATCGCGGCATGATCGTCGAGGTGCCGATCCACCTCGGCCAGGCGGGGGGCAGCGTCGTGCGGCTGCGCGATTGCCTGGCGGCCGCTTATGCGGGCAGCGCCACCGTCACGCTCAACCGCGATCCGCACGCCGAACTGTTCGTCGAGCGGCAGGCGGGGACCGACCGGATCGAGCTGTTCGTGTTCGGCGAGGACCGCCACGGCCAGGCGCGGCTGATCGCGGCGCTCGACAATCTCGGCAAAGGAGCGGGCGGCGCGGCGGTGCAGAACCTCAATCTGATGGCGGGGCTGCCCGAGACCGCGGGGCTGCGGCTGTAGTTTGGGGGGGCAGATGATTCTCCCCTGGCAGGGGACCATCATGATGCGCAAACCTGCCCGAATTTGACCCTTGGAGGCTGTCCTGTTCAAGCCGAACGTCACCCCGGCCTTGAGCCGGGGTCCCGCTGCCCGCCAACGTTGGAGAAGAAGCGGGACCCCGGCTCAAGGCCGGGGTGACGAGAGTATGACAGACCTACCGTCCCTGCGCGCGCCAGCGGGCGATCGTGCGGTCGAGCCGCGCGGGATCGTGCCCCGGCCGGCTCCAGTCGCCCGCGAACGAGGGGTCGCGCGAGGCGGGCAGCTTGTCGGGCTCCAGCGCGTCGAAGACGATCCGCGTCGGTACGGCGATGCCCTCGCCCACCACCACCGCCTCGCGGTTGCGCAGCGCGGGCACGGCATCGATCAGCCCCCGGCCGCCTTCGGGCACGGCGGAGCGGACATAGGCCTGGTCGCGCTCATTATTGAGCCGCATCGCGATGATCGTGCCGCATTGCGAGAGCACGCCCTCGGCGAGATCGGACGGCCGCTGCGAGACGAGGCCGAGGCCGACGCCATATTTGCGCCCCTCCTTGGCGATCCGTTCGAGCGCGCGGCGCGCGGGCGTATCGGCGTCGGCGGGGATGTAGCGATGCGCCTCCTCGCAAACGAGCAGCACGGGGCGCGCATCCGCCCCGCGCGACCACAGGGCATGATCGAATACGAGCCGCGCGAGCAGCGCCACCAGCACCGGCGTCACCTCCGACGGCGCCGCCGAAAGATCGACGATCGCGATCGGCTTGCCCTCGTCGCCCAGCCGCAACATCCGCGTTAGGAAGGGCGCGATACTGTCCGCCACCAGCATGCCCGAAACCATGAAGGCATAGCGTGGATCGGCCTTGATCTCCTCGATCCGCGCCCGGAGCCGCTGGTAGGGGGCGAGGCCGACGCCGCCCTTGTCGAGCTTGCCCATCTCGGCGGTCAGCAGTTGCGAGAGGTCCGAGAGCAGATAGGGGATCGGACTGTCCGGCGTGAGCCGCACGAGGCCGTCGGCGGCGCGGTTCCTGCCACGCGCGGCGAGCAGGCATTTGGCGAGGATGTCGATGTCGCCCTGCCGCTCGGTCCCGCGCGCGGTGACGAAGATCTCGGCATGCTCCTCGAGATTCATCAGCCAATAAGGGATGGCGAGGTTGGTGACGTCGAACACCGCGCCGGTGTGCCGGAAAGACGCGCCATATTCGCCATGGGGATCGATCATCAGCACATGACCGTGCGGCGCCGCCTCGCAGATGCGGTGGAGGACGAGCGCGGTGGCGCTCGACTTGCCCGTGCCGGTCGAGCCCAGGATCGCGAAATGGCGGCTGAGCAGGCTGTCGATATACAGCGCCGCCGGGATCGCCTGACTGGCGTGGACGGTGCCGATCCGGACATGCGCGGTCTCGCCGGTCGCGAACACCGCCGCGAGGTCGGCCTCGTCGGCGGCGTGGAGCGCGCAGCCGGGCAGCGGCAGATGCGTGACCCCGCGCCGGAAGCGCAACAGCGCGTCGCCATCCTCCCCGCCGCACTCGCCTTCGCCGACGAAATCGATTCCGGCGAGGATCAGGTCGCCATCGGCCTCGACCCGCTTGAGGCTGCGCACCTGCGCGATCACCCAGCGCGCGCCGACCTTGAGCTTGACGTGGCTGCCGATCGATCCGGGCGGCGCGGGGCCGTCCGCCGCGAGCAGCGCGAGCATCCGCGCGTCGAGGCTGCAAAAGGCGCCCGATCCCGCGACCTCGAGGATGCGCCCGATCGCGGCGCGCGAGGCGGTGCCGGGTGCGGGCTGCGGTTCATAAAGTCCCATGGGGCGGTGCCTAAGGGGTAAAGCTTAAGACTCTATCCGCCGGGTCTTTGCGTTTGCGCGCGGTCTTGTGCACTCTATACCAAGCGGAACAAGAGGGAGGGCCGCCATGCGCCGCAGGACATTTCTCGCCGCGCTGCCCGC
>NZ_CAHJXD010000098.1 GCF_903644055.1 Sphingomonas bacterium
CGAGCGTGCTGGCGACGGCCAGGCGATGTTCGGCGGCGGTGCGGCCGACGAAGGCGTCGCGCGCCGCCAGCCCCCCGTCGCTGAGCGCCAGGCGCCCGAGCCGATCGTCGTGATGCGGATCGACGCCTGCCTGGTACAGGATCAGATCGGGCGCGAACGCGCGGATTGCCGCGGGCAGCTCCTCGGCGAGCGTATCGAGATAGGCTTGGTCGCCGATCGCATCGGGAAGCGGCACATCGCGCGAGGAGCGCGCCTTGCGCACGGGAAAATTCTTCTCGGCGTGCAGCGAGAGCGTGAAGACGTCCGCGCGCCCGGCGGTGAGGCTGGCGGTGCCGTCGCCCTGATGGACATCGAGATCGAGGATCAGGATGCGCTCCACCAGACGTTCCGCCAGCAGGCGGTTCGTGGCGATGACGAGATCGTTGAACACGCAATAGCCGGCGCCGCTGTCGGCGAGCGCATGGTGGCTGCCGCCCGCCGCATTGGCCGCGCACCCCCGCTCCAGCGCGATCCGCGCGGCGAGATAGGTGCCGCCGACCGAGAGCAGCGAGCGGCGCGCGACCCTCGGAGTCACGGGAAAGCCGATCCGCCGCTGCTTTTCGGGGGGCACCGCGCAGGTGAGAACCTGCTCGACATAATCGGGGTCGTGCACCGCCTCGATCCAGCCGCGCGCGATCGGATCGGGGGTATGCACGGTGTAGGGGCGGCCGCTCTCCGCCAGCGCCTCCATCACCAGCCCATATTTGTCGAACCGGAAGCCGCTGCCGGGCGCGGCCGGGGAGACGTAATCGGGATGGTGGACGACGTGGAGCATCAGCCGACCAGTTCGGCGAGCCGTTCCCCGGCGCGGCGGAGATCGCCGACGAAGCGCTTGAATTCGGCGTCGGCTTCGGTTCTGTCCTGGATGCGGAGCAGGAAGCTCGGGTGGACCGTCACCCATGCCTCGCCGCCGTCGGCGAGCCGGTGCGGCGTGCCGCGCGTGCCGCTGATCGTCACGACGCGGCCGAGCAAAGATCGCGCCGCGGTCGCCCCCAGCGCGATCGTCAGCTTGGGCCGGATGATCTCGCGCTCCTGCTCGATCCACCATTTGCACGCCTCGATCTCGGCGCCGTCGGGTTTCGAATGGATGCGCCTCTTGCCGCGCTGCTCATATTTGAAATGCTTGACCGCATTGGTGACGTAGGCGGTGGCGCGATCGATCCCGGCAAGCTCGAGCGCCTGGTCGAACATCCGCCCCGCCGGGCCGACGAAGGGGCGCCCCGCCAGATCCTCCTGATCGCCCGGCTGCTCGCCGACGAACATCAGCGGCGCATCGACGCGGCCCTCGCCGAACACGGTCTGCGTCGCGGGCTTGTAGAGCGGGCAACGCGTGCAGCCCGCCGCCTCCTCGCGCAGCGCGTCCCACGCGGCGGCGGCATTCCCGCCGATCTCCCGCCGGCTCTTGTCGACCATCTCCAGCTCCCGTGCGCGCGCGCCCGCGATCAATCCGGGCACCAACGCGGTTTCGGGCATATTCTTCCAATATTTCTTCGGCATCTCCTTCAGCATCGCGCCGATCTTGACGCGCGCGGGATTGAAGATCGAGGCGTAATAGGTCTTCCATGTCTCCTCGAGCGGATCGCCGTCGGGGGCGTCCGCGCGCGTGGCGCCGGGGGCTTCGCTGAGCGTCTCGCCGTTCCAGTCGAGCGAGAGCTCGGGCGTCAGGATCGTCCAGCGCATGCTGGCGAAGCGATCGACGAAGAAGCGCGCATTGCGGCGGACGATATGGTGCGCGGGCTCGAACCAGGCGACGAAGCGCACGTCATCGCCCTCGGCCACCTCGCGGAAGCGAAGGAAGGCGCGCATTTTATGGATATCGCGGCGCACCTCCTTGGCGAGCGTTTCCAGGCGGCGCAGAGCGGGATCGGCATGGTCCTGCATGCTCGCCTGCCCCTGCTTCAGCCGCAGCAGCATCGCGTAGAGCAAGGCGAAGCGCTGGGGATCGGAATGGCAGATCACGTCCTCGGCGAGCGCCACGAAGGCGCGGGGGACGGGGAAGGGCGTGCCCGCCACGGGCGCGGCCGGCGCGGCCTCGCCGGCCATCGCCAGCAGATCGCCGCTGGCACCCGATACCCGCCAGTCGATCTCGCCGGGAGGTGTGTCCGCCGAGGCGAGGCTTCGCGCCGCGTTCCGCCAGCCTTCGAAATCATCTTCGGCGGCGAGTTCGGCGGCATGCATCGATCCTAGATAGGGCGCATCGCCCATCAGACCAGCCGCAATCGCGCCTCGATTCGTCGGCGCCGACACATATTGCAATGTCGGCGAAACAGCGCGCACCCAGTCGGCGGCCCGTCAGATCATGGCGGGTGGGATCGATGGCCAGCAGCGCGATTGCTTTCGACGACAGAGGCTTGCGGACCGCGAGCCGTCCACGGCTGGAGGGCGCGAGCCTCGATGGCGTGCTGATGCTCGCGGCGGCGTTCGCGTTGCGCTGCTGGTGGTTCGGCAATCCGGTGGTGCAGGTCGACGAGCAATTCTATCTGCTCGTCGGCGATCGGCTGCTGCACGGCGCGCTGCCGTTCGTCGATATCTGGGATCGCAAGCCGATCGGGCTGTTCCTCGTCTATGCCGCGATCCGCCTGCTCGGCGGCAGCGGGATCGTCGAATATCAAATCGTCGCGACGGGCTGTGCCGCCGTGGCGGCCCTTCTGATCGTGCGGATGGCGCGGCTCTGCGCGAGCGAGACGGCGGCGCGGATCGCCGGTGTGGTGTCGCTGCTCTGGCTGATCGTCTTCGATGGCGCGGGCGGGCAATCGCCGATCTTCTACAATCCGCTGATCGCGGGCGCGGCGACGCTGACGCTGGGGGCATTCCGATCGGGCGATCCCAAGCGGATCGGACGCGCCGGGGCGGGGGCGATGCTGCTCGCGGGACTGGCGATCCAGATCAAATATACCGCGCTGTTCGAAGGTGTCGGCTTCGGGCTCGTGCTGCTGTGGAGTGTGTGGCGATCGGGGATAAGGCGAGCGCGGCTGGCCGGGCTTGCCTTATCCTGGGTGACGATCGCGCTGACACCGACCGCGCTGGCCCTCGCTTATTATGCGGGCCGCGACCATGGCGGCGCCTTCGTCTTCGCCAATTTCCTGTCGGTGGGGCAGCGCGGTTCGGTGCCATTGCCGCAGCTCGCCGGGCGGTTGGCGAACATCGCCGCCATGGCGTCGCCGATGGTCGCGGCGGCCTGCTGGGCGTTTGGGGCGCCTTATCGCGATCAGGCGGCGAAGGATGTGCGGCGTTTCGTGCTGGTCTGGCTGGCGGCGGCGCTGGCGGGATTGGTCGCGATCGGCGCCTTCTACACGCATTATTTCCTGCCGATGATCGTTCCGCTGTCGCTCGCCTGCGCCCCGGCCTTCGATCGTGTCGCGCGGTGGGGAGGGACGCGCGCCTGGCGGCCGGCCTTGCTGCTGCTGCCGATCGGGGCGATCCTCGCCGCGAGCGTCAGCCTCACCCGTCTCCACAAGCGCGGGGATGGGCAGGCTGTGGATGCGGTGGTGCGCGCGATCCAGCCGCGCCTCGATGGCTGCCTGTTCGTGTTCGACGGCGAGCCGATCCTTTACCAGATGACCCACGCTTGCCTCGTTTCGCATTATGCCTTTCCCGGGCACCTCAACGAACGGAAGGAAGCGGCGGCGATCGGCGCCGATCCGGTGCGCGAGGTCGAGCATGCGATGGATGCGCGGCCCGACGTGGTCATCACCAGCGATCGGCCCGCCAAGGACGGCAATCTCGCGACCTGGGCGGTGATGCGCCATCGCCTTTCGCACGATTATGCCTTGGTCGCGGCCGTACCGATCTATCATCGCCTGAGGCTGGTCTATCAGCGCCGCGTCGCAGGTTAGGTCCGGAGCCGCCAGCCGGTGCGGAAGATGATCATCACCACGGTTATGCAGGCGATGAGGAACAGCAGGGTCAGTCCCGCCGCGATGCGGATATCGACGTCGGCGACGCCGTAGAAGGCCCAGCGGAGGCCGTTGACCAGATAGACGATCGGATTGAACAAGGTGACCGTCCGCCACGGCTCGGGCAGCATATCGACCGAGTAGAAGGTGCCGCCGAGGAAGGTCAGCGGCGTAATCACCATCAGCGGCACGACCTGCAATTTCTCGAACCCGTCGGCCCAGCAGCCAAGGATGAAGCCGAACAGGCAGAAAGAGATCGTGATCAGCAGCAGGAAGACGATCGCCCATAAAGGGTGGACGATATGGAAGGGAACGAAGAAGCGCGCCGTCGCGAGGATCACCAGCGCGAGGATCACCGATTTGGTCGCCGCCGCCCCGACATAGCCCGCCAGCGTCTCCGGCACGCCGACGGGCGCCGAGAGCAGTTCGTAGATCGTGCCGGTGAAGCGCGGCAGATAGATTCCGAAGCTCGCATTGGCGATGCTCTCCGAAAGGATGGTCAGCAGCATCAGCCCGGGAATGATGAAGGCGCCATAGGGCACGCCGTGCACCTCGTGCATCCGCCCGCCCATCGCCGAGCCGAACACGACGAAATAGAGCGAGGTCGTCAGCACCGGGGTGAAGATGCTCTGGAACAGGGTGCGCCATGTCCGCGCCAGCTCGAAGCGATAGATGGCGCGGATCGCGTGGAGATTGAGGCTCATGCCCGGCTCTCGACGAGATCGACGAAGATATCCTCGAGGCTCGATCGGTGCATGTCGAGCGATTTGAAGTCCACGCTTTGGGCATCGAGCATCTTGACCAGCTTCGCGAGCCCGCGTGCCTCGGCTTCCCCGGACGCGATCGCATAGGTCAGCGTCAGGCCGTCGTCGGACAGCGCCAGCGGCCAATCGGCGAAGGCGGGCGGGATCGCATCCAGCGGCTTGGCCAGGCCGATCGTCGCCTCGGTCTTGCCGAGCCGGCCGAGCAGGGCCTGCTTGGGCTCGACGAGGATCAGCGCGCCCTTGTCGATCACGCCGATGCGGTCGGCCATCTCCTCGGCTTCCTCGATATAATGGGTGGTGAGGATGATCGTGACGCCATCGTCGCGCAGCCGGCCGATCATCTCCCACATGTCGCGCCTGAGCTCGACATCGACGCCCGCGCTCGGCTCGTCGAGGAACAGCAGCTCGGGCTCGTGCGCCAGCGCCTTGGCGATCAGCACGCGGCGTTTCATGCCGCCCGAGAGCTGCATGATCTTCGAACCGCGCTTGTCCCAGAGTGACAGCGCCTTGAGCACGCGCTCGACCATGGTGTCGTCGCGCGGCTTGCCGAACAGGCCGCGCGAGAAAGCGACGGTGCTCGCCACGGTCTCGAACATGTCGGTCGCAAGCTCCTGCGGGACGAGACCGACGCGCGCGCGGGCATGCCGCCAATCCCGCGCGGCATCGATTCCGTCGATCCTGATCGTGCCGGAGGTGGGGCGGACCAGCCCGCAGACCGCGCCGATCAGCGTCGTCTTGCCGGCGCCGTTGGGACCGAGCAGCGCGAAGATCTCGCCGCGTTCGATCTCGAGATCGACGCCCTTCAATGCCTGGTGGCCGCTACTATACGTCTTGGTCAGGCCAGAAATGGAAAGGATCGGCGCGGCCATGCCTTTCCATGGCGAGGCGCGTGCACCCGTGTCCAGCATTTCCCGGCGTCGCGCGCTTAGGCAGCAAACAATTCCATCTGCTCGACCTTAGGCGCGATCGCGCGACGCAGATCGGCGGCGCCGTCGAGCCGCGCGGGCGTCCAGTCCGCCGCGATCAGAAACGGCCGCACCTTGGCGATCGAAACCGTCAGCCGGCCGATATCGTCGAGCCGCAGGCGCCGCCACTTGCGGCTGGTGAGGATCGCGGCGATCGCCTTGGTGCCGAGGCCCGGCACGCGCAGCAATTGCTCGCGGCTGGCGCGGTTGACGTCGACGGGAAAGGTGTCGCGAAATTTGAGCGCCCAGGCGAGCTTGGGATCGATATCCAGCGGCAGCATGCCGTCCGCGCCCGCGGCGGCCGCCACTTCGGGCGCCGAAAAGCCGTAGAAGCGCATCATCCAGTCCGACTGATACAGCCGGTGTTCGCGCATCAGCGGCGGGCGCTTGAGCGGCAGGACGGCGCTCGCATCGGGGATGGGGCTGAACGCCGAATAATAGACCCGGCGCAGCCCGAAGCGATCGTAGAGCCCGCTGGCGCTGGCGATGATATCGCCGTCGCTCGCACCATCGGCCCCGACGATCATCTGCGTCGACTGTCCCGCCGGCGCGAATCTGGGCGCCGATCGATAGCGGCGGCGCGCATCCTGCCGATCGTCGATCGCATGCTTCACATCGCCCATCACGCTTGCGATCCGCGTGGCGGACTTTTCGGGCGCCAGGCGCTCCAGCCCGCGCTCGGTCGGCAGCTCGACGTTGATCGACAGACGATCGGCATAAAGCCCGGCGAGGTGGACGAGCTCGGGATCGGCATCCGGGATCGTCTTGAGATGAATATAGCCGCGAAAATCATGATCCTCGCGCAGGCTGCGCGCGACCTCGACCAACTGCTCCATCGTATAATCGGAGGAGCGGATGATCCCGGACGAAAGGAACAGCCCCTCGATATAATTGCGCTTGTAGAAAGCTATCGTCAGCCCGACGACTTCCTGCGCGGTGAATCGCGCGCGCCTGACGTTCGAGCTTTTCCGGTTTATGCAGTAATGACAGTCGAAGATGCAGCTGTTGGTCAGCAGGATCTTCAACAGCGAGATGCAGCGCCCATCCGGCGCATAGGCATGGCAGATGCCCATGCCTTCGGTCGATCCCAATCCCTTGCCATCCCGCGAATTGCGCTTGGCGGTGCCGGAAGAGGCGCAACTGGCATCATATTTGGCGGCATCGGCAAGGATGCCAAGCTTCTCACGGGTATCGAGCTGCGCCATCCGTTCACACTACGTTCGTGCGACGGCTTCGGCAAGTCACGTTCAGTGGCGATGCTCGCGGCGCAGCGCGTAGCGCCCTTTGTCGAATGGCTCGAACAGGCCGTTGATCGCGGGATGATCGATCGGCTCCTCGCTCTCGTCCGTCTCCAGATTCTGCTGGCTGACGTAAGCGACATAGCTCGAATCGGCATTTTCCGCGAGGAGATGGTAGAAAGGCTGGTCCTTGGTCGGCCGCGCGTCCTCGGGAATTGACTGATACCATTCCTCGCTGTTCGCGAAGACAGGATCGACGTCGAAGATCACGCCGCGAAAGCCGAACAGCCGATGCCGCACGACATCCCCGATCGAAAAGCGCGCATGGCGGATCGGCGGCATCGGCGGATGCGCCATGGAAGGAATCGCGGTGCTGCGGGTTGGCAGGTTCATAGCGTCTATTTAGGTGCGTTGCCGCGCGCCGCAAGCGGCCTTGGCATACGGGATCGGCTCGGCTAGGAGCGCCGTTCCAGCGACCGGACGGGGCCTCGCCTCACGCCATGCCTCATGCGGAGAGGTGCCAGAGTGGTCGATTGGGACGGTCTCGAAAACCGTTGTGCCTTCACGGGCACCGTGGGTTCGAATCCCACCCTCTCCGCCACTTGCCTTGGTCGTAGGCGTTCGTATCAATCGTTAATCCCGCAAACGGCGTCGACGGCCCCCGTCCCGGGCGGCGCCGAGCCGATCGGCTATCCGGCGTGGCCGAGGCGTTCAACCTGAGCGCTTCAAACTAACCCGCACCATCAGGTGCGGCCTAAACCTAAAGCGTGACGACCGGCCGGCTCTTCACGAACCGATCGAGTGCCACCAGTTCTTCGACCAAAGCCTCGAACCGATCGAGCGGCACGGCATTGGGGCCGTCCGATTTGGCCGCCGCGGGGTTCGGGTGTGTTTCCATGAACAGTCCGGCAACGCCCACGGCGACCGCTGCGCGCGCCAGCACCGGCACGAACTCGCGCTGGCCGCCGCTGCTGCCGCCTTGCGAGCCGGGAAGCTGGACCGAATGGGTCGCGTCGAACAGTACCGGGCAACGCGTCTCGCGCATGATTACAAGACCCCGCATGTCGCTGACCAGATTGTTGTAGCCGAAGCTGGTCCCGCGATCGCAGACCATGATCGGGGGTTCGCCAAGGCCGGCTTCCCCCGCCGCCTCCCGGGCCTTGGCCACGACCTGCATCATGTCGCCGGGCGCCATGAACTGGCCTTTCTTGATGTTGACCGGCTTGCCGCAGGTGGCGACCGCTTCGATGAGATCGGTCTGGCGGGCGAGGAAGGCGGGCGTCTGGAGCATGTCGACGACCGCGGCGACGGGCGCGACCTGAGAAAGTTCATGCACGTCGGTGAGCACGGGCATGTCGAGCGTCTCGCGCACCTTGGCGAGTATGCGGAGGCCCTCGGTCAGGCCGGGGCCGCGAAAAGAGCTTCCCGCGCTGCGGTTCGCCTTGTCGAAGGAGCTTTTGTAGACGATCAGGATGCCGAGTTTCTCGCCGATCTCGCGCAGACGCTCCGCAGTCGCCATCGCCATCACCTCGCTCTCGATCACGCAAGGGCCGGCGATCAGGAACAAGGGCTGGTCCAGGCCGATACTATACTGTCCGAAATGAAGAATAGTCGTCATGGCGCTGGCTGCGGTTCCTCGATCGCTTGTGCGGCTCTGGCACAGAAACTCTGTGCTATGCCAGCGCTGATCATTCCCTCGCTTGGGGGCCACTGATCATAGGCTCTCCGAGATATATCAGCCATAAGGCCGCGCGATTGGCCAGGCATCCGTCAGCGTTTCGTTCACGCGAGGACGGTCTTTCCCCGCACGGATATTGTCGTTGCTAATAACGTCCGGATCAGCGTTGCGGATAAGCTTGGGCGGTTGTGCCGTGGTCGGAGGTCCCGGCGGGTGGCAGCCCGTCTTCAGTTACCTAGACGGCGCACCCACGGGCATCGGCGCGGATCGAGAGATAATCGAGCAGGCCGCTATGATGCGCGAGCAATTGTCGCGCGCCGAACGCGAGGGTGCGATCGAGCCGGGGGCGTTCGGGAAGCGCTGCCAACAACGCGCGGCAGGTCTCGTCGTCCGGAAGGCGGGTTGCCGGCACCGCCAGCCCGAGCCGTTCGGCGGCGCCGTCGATCGTGGCGCGGAGCGGCTGCCAATCGAGCAGCAACGCTACCGCCGCGCCGATCGCGCAGCCGAAGCGTTCCGATCGCGCGATCGTATCCAGCGATTGGCGCTGCGCCAGGATCGCCGAAACCGTGCCCGAATCGCCGGGGGTGCTCGGCGTCGGCCCCGCCGAGGCGATGACGTCGGCGAGATAGGCGCGCTCCAGGACGAAGCCGGCGCAGGCCTCGCGCAGGAAGGCATCGGCGCCGGCCCACACGTTTTCGCGCGCAACGGTCTCGATCAGGCCCGGCGCGGTGCCGTGGAGAAGCGAGAACATATGGACGAGATCGGCAATATTGCCCGTCGCCGTCGTGCCGGCGTTGAGCTCGGCCGAATGGAGCCAGGGATGCGCCGCGCAGCCTTCGCCGGCGACAAGAGAGACCATCAGCCCGCCGTGATCGACGGGATCGCAAAGGATCTGAGCCAACACCGAACGCAACTCCACTCGTACACCACCGCCTGAGTAAGCGGGCGGCGTTACGCTCGCCCCTAGGAACAGGGTTTACGCCGCGTTAGCCAAGCTTTGCCCGATCAGGCGCGCGCGAAGGCGAGCAGATCCTGCGTGAGACGATCCTTCTCCGTCACGTTGAGGCCATGCGGTGCGCCCGCATATTCGATCAACTGCGCCCGGCTGCCGAGCAATTGCGCGGCGGCGCGCGCCGAGGGCGCGATCGGCACGGTCTTGTCGCCGGTGCCGTGGATGATCAGCGTAGGGATGTCGAACGACGCCAGATCGGGCCGGAAATCAGTCTTGCCGAACGAATCGATGCAGGCGAGCGTCCCCGGCAGTCCCGCATGCATCGCCATCGCCCAGAAATGATCGAGCACTTCCTGGCTGACCGGGCTGGAGATGAAGCCGACCCCGTAGAACATCTCGGCGAAGCTCTTCATGAAATGCGCGCGATCCTTGGCGATCGGCGCCTTCATCTGATCGTCGAACACCGAGGCGTCGACGCCGTCGGGGTTGGTATCGTCCTTGAGGAGATAGGCGACGACGGACGAGACCAGGCCCGCCTTGGCGATGCCCTTGCCGCCGTGTCGGGACATATAGCGCGCGACCTCGCCGCCGCCCATCGAGAAGCCGACGAGCGTCGCGTCGCTGACCCCCGTCTGCTCGATCACCTGCGCGAGATCGTCGGCGAGCTTATCATAATCGTAGCCGCCGAACGGCTGGCTCGATCGGCCGAACCCGCGGCGATCGTAGAAGATCACGCGATGGCCCGCAGCGGCAAGCGCCAGCGCCTGATCGTCCCAGCTATCGGCGGTGAGCGGCCAGCCGTGGAGCAGGATGACCGGGCGGCCCTGGCCCCAGTCCTTGACGTAGAGATCAACATGATCGCGGGTCTTGATATAAGCCATATGTACGCTCCTCTTGGGCGACGCGATAACGCCAAGGCGGCGGAAAAGCCGCTCAGGCACCGTGAAATTCCGTCCGGGCGCTCGGTTCGGCGGCGTGCGATTCGCCCTGCGCGGGGGTGCGGATCGAGGGGCGCAGGCGCGCGATGCTGAGCAAGGCGGCAAGTGTCGTCAGCGCCGCCGCGATCATCGCGGGCGTGGAGGAGGCGCCCAGGCCGCGCGCGAGCAAGGCGGCGACGAGCGTGGCGCCGATCGTCTGGCCGGAAAGCCTCGTCGTCGAGATGAGCGCGCCCGCCGATGCCGCGCGCTCGCGCGGGGCCGAGCCCACGATAAGCCGCGCGTTGGGCGAAAGGTAGAGCCCGAAGCCCGCCCCGCAGAGCGCCATGCGCCACGCGACATCGTAATAATCGGGGTCGTGCGGCAGCCAGGCGAGCAGCAGCAGCGCGACCGTCGCGGTCGCCATGCCGATCCCGCCGAGCAGGCCCGCCGGATAGCGGTCGCTGAGCATCCCGGCGACAGGAGCGACGATCATCGTCGTCAGCGGCCAGGGCGCGATCATCGTCCCGACCGCGCGCGGGCTGAAGCCGAAGCCATGTTGCAGGCGGAACGGCAGCGACAGCAGCAGCGCCATCGACGCCACGAACGCGAGCAGCGCGCCGACAGTGGAGAGCGCCAGCACCGGCCGCGCCAGCAGATCGACGGGCAGGATCGGGATTGGCTCGCGCCGTTCGTGCAGTACCAGCCCCACCGCAAAGGCGATGCCGATCGCCACGATCGCGGCGCTCACCACGGGCGAGCCGCCGTGCACCATCGCCTCGAGCCCGGCGACCAGCAGCCCGAACGCCGCCATGTTGAGCATCGCACCCGCCAGATCGTAGCCCCCCGGCCGCGCCGGCACATCGGGCAGGCTGGCGCGGCCCAGCCAGAGCGAGAGCAGGCCGAACGGTGCGCCCAGCGCGAAGACCCAGGGCCACGGCGCGAAGGCGAGGATCAAGCCGCCCGCCGTCGGCGATACCGCCGCCGATACCGAGACGACGACGCTGTTGATGCCCAGTCCCCGGCCGAGCTTGTCGGACGGATAGATCGATCGGATCAGCGCGGACATCACCGAAAGCGCTGCCGCGGCACCCAGCGCCTGCAACGCGCGGACGACCAGCAGGAAGGGCAGGCTCTTCGCGAAGAAGCAGAGCATCGTCGCGATCGTGAACAGCAATTGGCCGAGCTGGTAGAGACGCTTGAGGCCGATGCGGTCGCCCAGCGCGGAGAAGGGCAGCAACGTCATGACCAGCACGAGCTGATAGACCGTCACCACCAGCACCGCCGAAGATCCGTCGACATCGAGATCGCTGGCGATCGTCGGCAGCGCCACCGTGGCGATGCCGCCGTCGATCACCGTCAGCACCGTCCCCAGGCTTATCGCGGCGACGGCGCCGTAACGTTGGGGGGCGGGCAGTCCTTCGTGGGCGGGGGGCAGAGGCAAGCTCGGCTTCTCCAGGCTATGGCGCGCTTGCTGGACAAGCGCACAGTTCTGCTTCAACGGCGCGGGCGCAAACGGAGGATATATGGGCTATCGTGTGGTCGTCGCCGGGGCGACCGGCAATGTCGGTCGTGAAATGCTGAACATCCTGGCCGAACGCGAGTTTCCGGCGGACGAGATCGCGGTGCTCGCCTCCTCGCGCTCGGCGGGCGACATCGTCGATTTCGGCGAGACCGGCAAGAAGCTCAAGGTCCAGAATATCGAGCATTTCGACTGGGTGGGCTGGGACATGGCGCTGTTCGCGATCGGCTCGGACGCCACCAGGAAATATGCGCCGATCGCCGCGGCGGCGGGCTGCACGGTGATCGACAATAGCTCGCTCTACCGGATGGATCCCGACGTTCCCCTAATCGTGCCCGAGGTGAACCCCGAGGCGATCCAGGGCTATCGCGCCAAGAATATCATCGCCAACCCTAACTGCTCGACCGCGCAGATGGTCGTCGCGCTTAAGCCCTTGCATGATTACGCGACGGTCAGGCGTGTCGTCGTCGCGACCTATCAGTCGGTCTCCGGCGCGGGGAAGGCGGGGATGGACGAGCTGTTCGAGCAGAGCCGCAATATCTTCGTCGGCGATCCCGCCGTGGCGGCCAAGTTCACCAAGCAGATCGCGTTCAACGTCATCCCGCATATCGACAGCTTCCTGGACGATGGTTCGACCAAGGAGGAATGGAAGATGGTGGTCGAAACCAAGAAGATCCTCGGCCCCAGGATCAAGGTGAGCGCGACCTGCGTGCGCGTGCCCGTGTTCGTCGGCCATTCCGAAGCGATCAACATCGAGTTCGTGGACGAGATTTCGGCGGCCAAGGCCAAGAGCCTCCTGCGCGAGGCGCCGGGCGTGATGCTCGTCGATAAGCATGAGGACGGCGGCTATGTCACGCCGATCGAATGCGTCGGCGAATATGCCACCTATGTCAGCCGCGTGCGCGAGGATCCGACCGTCGACAGCGGGCTCAGCCTGTGGTGCGTCAGCGACAATCTCCGCAAGGGAGCGGCGCTGAACGCGGTACAGATCGCCGAGCTGCTAGGACGAAGGCACCTCAAGAAGGCGGCCTGATGACGGCGATGACCGGCGGCTGCCAGTGCGGACGGGTTCGCTACATCGCCGAGATCGCGTCCGACGACGCCTATCTCTGTCATTGCAAGATGTGCCGCCGGGCGACCGGTGGCGCGTCGATCGCCTTCGTCAATGTGCCATCGGGCGGCTTGCGCTGGTATACCGAGCCCGACTGGTATCGATCCTCGCCGATCGCGCACCGTCCTTTCTGCTCGACATGCGGGACGCCGCTCGGCTTCGCCTTCCTCGAAGGCGGCGAAAATATCGACATCACTTTAGGCTCGTTCGACTCGCCGGAGCGCTTCCGGCCGAAGCATAATTACGCGAGCGAGAGCATCTTGCCTGCGTGGCTCGATTGCGGCCATCTTCCGACGATCCGGACGGAAGATAACCCCAACGTCGTCAAGCGCTGGAAGGAGGCCGTTGGCCATCTCCCGCGATAGTCTGGAGCCGCGCTTCTTCGCGGCGGCCGACGGTGCCGAGCTCGCCTGGTACGAGATCGGCGCGGGGCGGCCGCTGGTCCTGATCCATGGCCTGTTCTCCAACGCCTGGACCAATTGGGTGCGCTACGGCCATGCCGAGCGGCTGGCGAGCGAAGGGCGGCGCGTGATCATGCCCGATCTGCGCGGTCATGGACGCAGCGCCGCGCCGCGCGATCCGGCGGCCTATCCGCCCGACATCCTGGCGACCGATGCGCTGGCGCTGATCGCGCACTTGGGAATCGAGGATTATGACCTCGGCGGCTATTCGCTCGGTGCGCGCACCACTTTGCGCGCGCTCGTGCGCGGTGCTCGGCCCCGCCGCGCGTTCGGCGCGGGCATGGGGCTCGACGGCATATTGGACACGCAGGGACGGGGCGCGTTCTTCCGCGGCGTGCTGGAAAAGCGCGGAACGCATCCGCGCGGATCGACCGAATGGATGTCCGAGGCCTTCCTGAAGACGACCGGCGGCGATGCCGAAGCGCTGCTGCTGATCCTCGACACCTTCATAGATACGGAGATCGACGCGCTCCGAGCCTTGACGATGCCGATCGGCATCATCTGCGGCGTCGACGATCATGACAACGGATCGGCGGAGGCTCTTGCAAACATTTTTCCGCAGGGCTGGTTCGAAGGAATCCCCGGAAATCACATGAGTGCGGTGTTGCGCCCGGAATTGGGGCAGGCGATCGCGGCCTTTTTGGTGCAATAACGTTAACCATAATAATACTTTAACCGCTTGACGGCGCCTTGTAAGGCGGCTTTGACGCGCGCCAACTCTTTGGGGGAAGAGTTGGCGCGCCTATGTATCATGCTCCGTTTCTTATCGCCCTGGGGCCATGCCTGATCATGGCGCTGGCGGCGCTCGCGATGTGCATCCTGAGCAGCACGTTGGCGCGGACGCGGCATGCGCGTCTATGGGCGCTGAGTTTCGCGCTATACGCGCTCAGCTACGGGCTGGGCGCGATTTTGAAAGATACGGAGCGCGGGCTCTATCCGTTGATCTACTTCCTCTCGATCTGCGCGGTAATGGCTTATGTCGCCGGGTTTTGGGAGCGCCGCGGCTGGGCCTCGCTCGGCCGGATTCCGGTGGCGCTTGCGGTCGTTCTCCTGTTGCTGACACCCTTCATGTTTTTGAGGCCGATGCAATTCGGTCTGGTCAACATAGCCTTCATCACCGCCCTTCACTTCCTGCTGTTTTCTTGGATGTCGTCGCTGGTGTCGCCGTGGGGGCGGCGGCCGTCGGCCACGGAAGCATCGATCATCGCGATGCTCGTGGCGGCTGCGCTTTCCAGCGGCGTGCTTTTCGCGATCGCGATACTGGAAACCTTTGGTCGCGTTCCGGGCGGCACGTTCGTCCGGCTGTCGGGTCTTTCCAGGACGCCGCTTTCGGCGGCGCTCGGTTTGTTCACGCTCATGCTGATCGCATCGGACTTCTCGCGTGAGCGCTTGCGGCTGATCCTCACCGATCCCCTGACCGGAATCCTCAACCGGCAGGGCTTCGAACTTGCGGCGCGCCGGGCGATAGGCCGTGCACGGCGCACGTCGCGCGCCTTATCGCTGGTGCTGGTCGACATCGACCGATTCAAGGCGATCAACGATCGCTTCGGCCACTTCGAGGGCGATCGTGCCTTGATCCGCTTCGCGCGCTATCTGTCCGATGCGCTTGCCAAATCGGGCGCCGTCGCTCGATTCGGAGGCGAGGAGTTCGCGCTGCTGCTTGAAGGACATGACGCCGCGGCTGCCTTCGATCGCGTCGAGGTGATCCGCGAAGGTCTTGCCGGCCTGGAAATCCCCCTCAGCGCCCCGATCGTGGTCACGGCGAGTTTCGGCATCGCCCAGCACCTGCCCCATGAAACGCTCGAAGGCCTTCTCGCCCGCGCCGATGCGGCGCTCTATCGATCCAAGCAAGGCGGTCGCGACCGTACCACCCTCGACGATGAAGGTGCGCCTTGATCAGCGGCGGCCATCCCGGATTGGCGCTGATCGCGATCACCTTCATGGTAGCGCTGGTGCTGGCGATCGCCTGGCTCGATTTCGATCGTCCGCGTCACGCACTGAGCTGGTCGGTGGCATTTGGCTTGCTCGGGCTCGTCTGGGTGCTGGACGGGCTGTTTTCGCAGCTTCATCAGCAAAGCCCCGTGTTGCGATTCGCATTGCTGGCGCTTTGCGGGATCGCGACGGGCTTGAATACGATCGGGTTTCGCCAGCGGGCGGGTAAGCCCGCCCCGCGCAGGCCGGTGGCGACGGCGATCGCCACGCAGATCGCCGCCACCGCCATCATTCTGGGCGCCGGCGGATCGAGAAATGTCGCCGCATGGCCCCTCTACATTTTGAGCGCGGCTGCGGCATGGAACGCATCGCGATCGCTGATCGGACGCCGCCAGGGCGAACGGGCGGCGGAGCGGTTGGCGCAATATGGTCTCTGGACATTGACGCTTCTGAGTCTTGCGCTCCTGCTTTCCGGGGCATTGGCGGAGTTCGGATGGTATCAAGGCCTGTGTCATCTGTCGGCCGCGGATTTCGTTCCGTTCTTCCCGGTGTCGATCACCGGGATCGGCCTGTTCACGGTGTTCCTGCTCACCGCCGATCTGGCCGATCAGTCGAGGCGGCTGGCGGGGACCGACGTGCTCACGGGGCTGCTCAACCGGCGTGGTTTCGACGATGCGGCGAGCGCGCTGCTCGGCAGCGCGGCGCGGAACGGGCGCAATATCAGCCTCGCGATGATCGACATCGATCGCTTCAAGGAGGTCAACGATCGTTTCGGGCATCTCGCGGGAGATGGGGTGCTGCGCCATTTCGCCACCTGCCTCGTCGAGCATGCCCGGCCGCGGGACATCCTTGCGCGCGTCGGAGGCGAGGAGTTCGCGCTCGTCTTCGCCGATCTCGATGTCGGCGCGGCATCGCGAATCGCCGAGACGATTCGCGCGATGGTCGCCGATTGTCCGCTCGGCCTGCCCGAGGATTATCGGATAACGGCGAGCTTCGGGATCGCCGAGCTGGGTGTCGACGACAATCTCGCCGCCTTGCTCTCCCATGCGGATCGCGCGCTTTACGAGGCGAAGTCCAGGGGACGCAATCGGGTGGTCGCGCCCTGAGCGGGGTCAGCGGAACGGCGGCTCGTTGAAGGCGCGCAGCTTGCGGCTGTGGAGCTGTTCGCCCGCGAGGCGCAATTCCTCGATCGCGGCGATGCCGATGCGGAGATGTTCGGCGATGGCGCGTTCGTAGAAACGGTTGGCCTGGCCCGGCAGCTTGATCTCGCCGTGGATCGGCTTGTCGGAAACGCAGAGCAAAGTGCCGTAGGGGACGCGGAAGCGGAAGCCCTGCGCGGCGAGCGTCGCGCTCTCCATGTCGATCGCCACCGCGCGGCTCTGGCTGAAGCGCAGTGCCGACGATGTATAGCGCAGCTCCCAGTTTCGATCGTCGGTGGTGACGACCGTGCCCGTGCGCATCCGGCCCTTGAGTTCCTCCGCGCTTTGGCCCGAGACCTTTTGCGCCCCTTTCGACAGCGCTTGCTGGATCTCGGCGATCGCCGGCACGGGGATCTCCGGCGGCAGGACGTCGTCGAGGACATGGTCGTCGCGGAGATAGGCATGGGCGAGGACATAGTCGCCGATCCGCTGGCTGGGCCGCAGCCCGCCGCAATGGCCGATCATCAGCCACGCTTCCGGGCGCATCACCGCGAGATGATCGGTGATCGTCTTCGCGTTCGAAGGGCCGACGCCGATGTTGACCAGCGTGATGCCCGAACCGTCCTCGGCAACGAGGTGATAGGCGGGCATCTGGTGCTTCTTCCACGCGGCATCGGTGATCGCGGCTTCGGGATCGCTGTCCCCGGCGCGGACCTCGAGCCCGCCCGCACCGCTCAGCATCGTGTAGGGGCCGCCTTCGCGAAGCTGCTCGCACGCCCAGGCAACGAACTCGTCCACGTAGCGGGTATAATTGGTGAAAAGGATATATTTCTGGATGTGCCTTGGTGGGGTGCCGGTATAGTGCCGCAGCCTGGCGAGGCTGAAATCGACCCGCGCCGCATCGAACAAGGCGAGCGGGCGAGGGCGGTCGTGGCCGTGGCTCCAGGTGCCGTCGGCAAGCTCGTCGCCGATCCGCTCGAGATCGGTCGAAGGAAAGATCCGCGCCAGCTCGGCGGCGCGGACGTCCGCCAGATCGAGTCCGGCGTCCAGCACATAGGGATAGGGGATTTCGTCCTCGCCCAGCCCCGTTTCCACCCACACGCCGAAATCGTCGATCAGCATATCGAGCTGGGTCGCGAGATAATCGCCGAACATCGCCGGCTGGGTCACGCTGATCGCATAATCGCCGGGGGTATTCAGCCGTCCATAGGCGCGGCCCAGCGGCCCCGGATTGGTCTCGCCGTCATAATGCAGCTTGATCTGCGGATAAGCGAAGGCGCCCGACGCGCGGGTCGCGGGATCGGGGCGGACGCCCGTCTCGATATAGGCCGCGAGCGCTTCGCGCAGGCGCGCGACCGATTGTTGATACAGCGTGTCGAGGTCCTCGACGATCTTGAGGCTGCGGTTGGTGGGCATCGGCTCAGGCCGATGCCGGCAGGGCGTCGGCCGACCCGCCGCGAAACTCGCCATCCGCCGCCAGGTTCGGCCACTCGTCCAGAAATGGGTCGCCTGCGGCGATGGTCATGCGCGATGTCCCTGACTGAGCCTTGCCGTCGCTCTACCAGCAGCATCCCCCGAATTGGAAGGGCGCGGACGGCGTGACGAGGTGGACGCGGCGGCGTCGGCTGCCTAACTCCTTGTCATGTCCGGAACAGATGCTGGCAAGACGGAAGCGAAATCGCTCGCGGGCGAGCTGTTGCTGGCGATGCCCGGCATCGGCGATCCGCGGTTCGCGCATGCGGTGATCGCGATGTGCGTGCATACGCCGGGCGGCGCGCTGGGGATCGGGATCGGCAGCCTCGTGCCGAAGCTGACGCTGCACGGATTGCTGGATCAATTGGAGATCGATCCGGGCGTCGCCCCCGATCGTGTGATCCACCTCGGCGGTCCCGTCGAGCGGCAGCGCGGCTTCGTGCTGCACAGCGACGATTGGGCCGGCGAGGATACGTTGACGGTGCCCCGCGGCCTTGCGCTGACGACGACGCTCGATGTCCTGCGGGCGATCGCGGCGGGGGAGGGACCAAGCCGGTGGCTGGTCGCGCTGGGCTATGCCGGCTGGGGCGCGCATCAGCTCGATGGGGAAATGGCGCGGCACGGCTGGTTCAGCACCGCCGCCGATGCCGGCATCCTGTTCGACGTTCCCGCCGCCGAACGCTGGCCGCGCGCGTTCGCGGCGGCCGGAGTCGATGTGCGCCTGCTCGCTTCGACGACGGGGCACGCCTGAACGTCCGCGTAACGATCGCGAATTTTTCGGCGAGCGTTGCAGACGGGCAACGGTTTACGCGCAAGTAACGAAAAATTCTGATGAATTCCTCATGAACCTGTGATTTAACCATTCTTGTCGCGGGGGTGTCGGGGTGGTGCCGGGCGACAAGGGGGGGTATATGTTCAAGTCGTTTGGGGCCGCCGTTGCGGCCGTCGCGCTGGTGGCATCGCCGGCAACCGCATCCTGCTGGAACGCGGAGGAAACCTCCGCCGCCACGATCCGCGATCTGCAATCCTTGCTGATGGTCGCAACGCTGCGCTGCCGCGCCGCGCATCTCGACATCACCGCCGAGTATAACGGCTTCGTTCAGGCCAACAGGGCGCTGATCCAGCGTGAGAACGATCGTATCAAGGGGCATTTCATCCGGGCGCAGGGGCCGATCGCCGGACAGAAGGCCTATGACGCCTTCGCGACGCATCTCGCCAACATCTACGGCGCCGGTGAAAGTTCGGCCGAAGCCTGCGACGGCATGGCCGCGCTGGCCCGCGAGGCGGTGCTGATGGCGAATTCCGAGGATGGCCTGCTGCTGCTCGCCGCGCGCCAGGGGGTTGCCACCGAAGTTCCCGGCGGGATGTGCTCGGCGCCGCGCGCGACAATGGCGATGATCGGCGAGCCTGGCGCCGTCGATAGCCCGAGCGAGACACAGGCAAGCATCGCCGACCGTCGCTGATTGACATATAAAGATATCTTTATATTTGATTCTGCAACCCGGGGCGGCTAATCCGCTCCGAGGCGGCAGGCATTCTGGCTGGCGCCCCATGCCTTGCCAGGAGAAGCGCCGTGGCCACCGCCACCACCTTGAGCCCCACCGATTATGTCGTCCGCGACATCACGCTGGCCGATTTCGGCCGCGCCGAGATCCGCATCGCCGAAACCGAAATGCCGGGCCTGATGGCGTTGCGCGAGGAATATGGCGCCTCCAAGCCGTTGAAGGGCGCGCGGATCACCGGATCGCTGCACATGACGATCCAGACCGCGGTCTTGATCGAGACGCTGGTGGCGCTCGGCGCCGAGGTCCGCTGGGCGACGTGCAACATCTATTCGACGCAGGACCATGCCGCCGCCGCGATCGCCGCCGCGGGCATCCCCGTCTTCGCGATCAAGGGTGAGAGCCTCGCCGAATATTGGGATTATGTCGGCTCGATCTTCGATTGGGGGAATACCACCGCCAACATGATCCTCGACGATGGCGGCGACGCGACGATGTTCGCCTTGTGGGGCGCCAAGCTCGAAGCGGGCGCGACGCTCGGCGAGCCGGAGAATGACGAGGAAGTCGAGTTCCAGCGCGCGCTGAAGGCGTTCATCGCCGCCAGGCCCGGCTATCTCACCGAGAGCGTCAGGGCGATCAAGGGCGTCTCGGAAGAGACCACCACCGGCGTCCACCGGCTCTACGAGATCGCCAAGAAGGGCGAACTGCCGTTCCCCGCGATCAACGTCAACGACAGCGTCACCAAGTCGAAGTTCGACAATCTCTACGGCTGCAAGGAATCGCTCGTCGATGCGATCCGCCGCGCCACCGACGTGATGCTTGCCGGCAAGGTCGCTTGCGTCGCTGGCTTCGGTGATGTCGGCAAGGGCTCGGCGCAGTCGCTCCGCAACGGCGGCGCGCGCGTGATGGTCACCGAGGTCGATCCGATCTGCGCGTTGCAGGCGGCGATGGAGGGCTTCGAGGTCGTGACGATGGAGGAAGCCGTGCAGCGCGCCGACATCTTCTGCACCGCCACGGGCAATGCCGACGTCATCACCGCCGATCACATGAAGGCGATGAAGCCGATGTCGATCGTCTGCAACATCGGCCACTTCGACAGCGAGATCCAGATCGCCGCTCTGTCGAACTACAAGTGGACCGAGGTGAAGCCCGGCACCGATCTCGTCGAATTCCCCGACGGCAAGCAGATCATCGTCCTTGCCAAGGGCCGCCTCGTCAACCTCGGCTGCGCCACCGGCCATCCGAGCTTCGTGATGTCGGCGAGCTTCACCAACCAGACGCTGGCGCAGATCGAGCTGTTCACCAAGCCCGGCGAATATGACAACAAGGTGTTCGTCCTGCCCAAGCATCTCGATGAAAAGGTGGCCGCGCTCCACCTCGAGAAGCTCGGCGTCAAGCTCACCAAGCTCAGCGACAAGCAAGCCTCCTACATCGGCGTTTCCACCGAAGGGCCGTTCAAGCCCGATCATTACCGCTACTGATCCGAAGGTCGGGCGGCCGGCGCGTCGACGGGATGCGCCGGCCCGCACGCCTGCTATAGAAGGCGCGTGACGCCGCTCGATCCCGCCCCCGGACGACGCTTATGCTGATGTCGCCCGCCGCCGCAGTGATGCTCGTCGTGCTCGTGGGCGCATGGCTGATCGCCGCCGCGCTGGCGGTGATCTGGGGACTGCGCGGCGGTCGCGCGGGTAGGGCGATCCAGCAGCGTGTCATCGATCTCGAAGCCTACCTCGCCGTATCTCCGTCGCTGGCGTTGCTGATCCGCGAAGACGGCAGCCTGGATTGCGATGCGCGGGTGGCGGGATGGCTGGGTTTTCAGGAGATGCCCACCGATCTCGGGGCGCTTGAGGACGTCGGCTTCGATGGCAAGGAGGTCGCCGACCTTCGGAAGGGCGTCGCCGGCGCGATGAGATCGGGCCGGTCGCTCGATCAGCTTCTCGCCGTGCCGCGAAGCCAGCGGATGTTGCGCCTGCGGGGCGCGCCGCTGCCCGAGAAGCCGGGGGAGGCGCCGCGCCTGCTCGCCTGGATCACCGACGTCACCGATTCGCACAGGACCGCGCTCCGCTCCGCCGAGGAAACGCGGCGGCTGGGGCTGGCGCTGGACAGCCTGTCGGCGGTGATCGAGGCCGCGCCCTTTCCGATCTGGCACCGCAATCCCGAGATGCGGCTCGCCCTGGTCAACGCGGCCTATGTTCGCGCGGTCGAAAGTTCGGATGCGGCCGATGTGGTGCGGCGCGGGCTCGAGCTGATCGACGCCGGCGGCGACGGCACGGCGGCGGAGATCGCCCAGCGCGTCGCGACGGCGGGTGCACCCACCACCC
>NZ_CAHJXD010000099.1 GCF_903644055.1 Sphingomonas bacterium
TGGTGGAGCCGTGGGGGATCGAACCCCAGACCTTCGCAATGCCATCGCGACGCTCTCCCAGCTGAGCTACGGCCCCACATATCCGCCGGCCTGGGCGCCGGCGGGGAAGCGCGCTTTAAGTCAGCGGCGCAGAGGCCGCAAGACCCTCGCCCGCGATCAATGCTCGTCTTCGTCCGCGCCGGTATCGACGCCGATGTCGTCATCGCCGCCGAGATCGACGTCATCGTCCGCGCTCGGCTCCTCATCCTCGACGCCGACCAGCTCGTCGGCGAGGTCGCTGCCTTCCTCGACCTTCTCGACGACGGGCTTGGGCGCGTCGAACGGCAGCGGCTGCTTCGATTTCAGCACCGGCTCGGGATACCATTGGACGCCGTTCGGGCTGGTGACGGGATTGTCCTTGCCCAGATCATAGAAGCGTTCGCCGGTTTGCGGGCAGGTGCGCTTCGTGCCCCATTCAGGTTTCACCACGATAACAAGCTCCAGATTTTGATTGGATCGGGCGACCGGGCGGACTGCGTCGCGTCCGGCGGCGCCGATGTTGGCGGCGCCTTGCCATGGCGCAGGGCCGCTGTCAAAGCCGCGCCCGATGCCCGAAATGCCCCCTGCCCCGGCCGCTTTCAAGGCTCGCGGACCGCTGAAGGGCCGCGTCCGCGTGCCCGGCGACAAATCGATCTCGCACCGCGCGCTGATGCTTTCGGCGCTGGCGGTGGGCACCAGCCGGATCGAGGGGCTGCTGGAGGGCGAGGACGTGCTCGCCACCGCGGCGGCGATGCGCGCGATGGGCGCCGTGATCGAGCGCGGCGCCGATGGCATATGGCATGTCGAGGGCGTCGGCGTCGGCGGGCTGCTCCAGCCCGCGACCGCGCTCGACATGGGCAATTCGGGCACCTCGACGCGGCTGCTGATGGGGCTGGTCGCCAGCCATGCGATCACCGCCGCCTTCGTCGGCGATGCCTCGCTCTCGAAGCGGCCGATGGGGCGGGTGACCGTACCGCTGGCGCTGATGGGCGCGGAATTCACCGCCAGCCCCGGCGGGACGCTGCCGCTGATGGCGCGCGGGCTCTGTCCGGCGGTGCCGATCGCCTACCGCCTGCCCGTCGCCTCGGCGCAGGTGAAATCGGCGATCCTGCTCGCGGGGCTCAACACCCCAGGCATCACCCGCGTGATCGAGCCCGTGCCGACGCGCGACCATAGCGAGCGGATGCTGCGCGGCTTAGGCGCCGAGCTGACGGTGGAGCAGGATCGCGACGGCGCGCGCCTGATCTCGATCCGTGGCGAGGCCGAGCTCCGCCCGCAGCGGATCGGCGTCCCCGGCGATCCCTCCTCCGCCGCCTTCCCCGTGGTGGCGGCGCTGCTGGTGCCCGGCTCGGACATCGTCGTCGAGAATGTCGGCCTCAATCCCACGCGCGACGGGCTCTACCGCATGCTGCGCGCGATGGGCGCGGACCTGACCTATCAGGACGAGCGCATCGTCGGCGGCGAGCCCGTCGCGGACATCCGCGTCCGCCATTCGCGCTTGCAAGGCATCGAAGTGCCCCCCGATATCGCGCCGAGCATGATCGACGAATATCCGATCCTGTTCGTCGCGGCGGCGCTGGCGAAGGGACGCACCGTCACGCGCGGGCTGGGGGAATTGCGCGTCAAGGAAAGCGACCGCCTCGCGCTGATGGCGCGCGGCCTCGCGCGTCTCGGGGCGCGTGTCGAGGAGACGGCGGATGGGCTGGTGATCGAGGGCAGCGACGGCGCGCCGCTCGCCGCCGACGGTCCCGTAGAGATCGCCGCCGAGCTCGACCATCGCATCGCGATGAGCTTCGCCGTCGCCGGCCTCGCCGCCGCTCATCCCGTCGCGGTCGACGACATGGCCCCGGTCGCGACGAGCTTTCCCGGTTTCGCCGATCTGATGCGCGGGCTCGGCGCGGAGGTGACGCCGTGAGTCCGCTGCTCGCCGATATCGTCGGCCTTGTCGGCGGTGCGATGATGGTGTTCGCCTACGCCTACAGCAACATCGCCAAGCGCATGGATTTCACGCTTTTCAACCTGCTCAACCTGGTCGGAGCGATCCTGCTGATCGCGTCGCTGACGATCCATTTCAACCTGGCCTCGATGGTGCTGGAGATCATCTGGGCGGCGATCGCCCTGCTCGGGCTCGTCAAGGCGTGGCGCGAGCGGAGGCCGGCCGCATGATCATCGCCGTCGATGGCCCCGCCGCCTCGGGCAAGGGAACGATCGCGCGCCGCCTCGCCGCGCATTTCGGGTTGCCGCACCTCGATACCGGGCTGCTCTATCGCGCGGTCGGCATCGGCGTGCTGCGCGCGGGCGGCGATCCCTCCAGCGCCGCCGATGCGCTCGCCGCCTGCGGTTTCGGCGCGGCGATGCTGCACGATCCCCAGCTCAAGTCCGAAGCCGCGGGCAAGGCCGCCTCGATCGTCTCCGCGCACCCGGAGGTGCGCGCGGCGCTGTTCGCGCGGCAGTTGGATTTCGCATCGCAACCCGGCGGCGCGGTGCTCGACGGGCGCGATATCGGCACGGTGATCGCGCCGCACGCCGCCGCCAAATTGTTCGTCACCGCCACCCCCGAGGCCCGCGCCGAGCGCCGCTGGCGCGAGCTCACCGCCTCTGGCCTCGCGGTCGATCAGAAACATGTCCTCACCGATATCCGCGCCCGCGACGAACGCGATTCGGTGCGCTCGGCAGCACCCCTGAAGATGGCCGGGGATGCGCGCCTGCTCGATACCACCGCGCTCGATGTCGAGGGCGCGGTGGCGGCGGCGCTTTTGCTCGTCGAGCGCGCGCTCCATCCGGCGGCCAACGACGGC
Organism: Sphingomonas bacterium; assembly: GCF_903644055.1. Classification (GTDB taxonomy): domain Bacteria; phylum Pseudomonadota; class Alphaproteobacteria; order Sphingomonadales; family Sphingomonadaceae; genus Sphingomonas_I. The sequence goes on from NZ_CAHJXD010000099.1 coordinate 2,817, forward strand.
GCGCGATGATCCGCCTGGCTCTGGCGGCGCTGCTGCTGCTCTTTATCACCCCTGCTTCGGCTGCCCCCGCGCCGACGGCGGGCCTTGTCAAGGTCCTGCTCAGGACCGAGGCGGGCTCGATCATCGTCGCGGTCGATACCCGCCGCGCGCCGATCACCGCCAGCAATTTCCTCCGCTACGTCGATGCGCACAAGTTCGACGGCATGACCTTCTATCGCGCCGCGCGCAGCAAATCGCGCCCCGGGGTTGGCCTCGTCCAGGGCGGGATCAACAATCGCGTCGCCAACAGCTTCTTTCCGATCCGTCACGAGCCCACCACCGTCACCGGCCTGCGCCACACCGACGGAACACTCTCGATGGCGCGGTTCGATCCGGGATCGGCGATGGGCGATTTCTTCGTCTGCCTCGGCGACGCGCCGACGCTGGACGCCTCGCCCGGCTATCCCGGCTATGCGGCGTTCGGGCATGTCGTGAGCGGGATCGACATCGTCCGCAGGATCATGACGCTGCCGACCTACCCCGGCGGGCTTTCGGCGGCGACGATGGGGCAGACTTTGGTCCGCCCGGTGCGCATCCTCTCGGCGCAGCGTATCCGGTAGACGAGCCCTCGGCACGAGCGCGCGGGGCTTGCCCGAACCGCCCTTTGCGTCTAAGGGCGCGCTGTCCTGCGGGCGGTGCTCGCGGAGGAAGGCGCGCGGCTCGTCCCGGATCGGGATCGCCGACGCGCCCTTTTCGCATCGGCGCTAAGCAACCTCCGCATGCCCTGTCCGGTGGATGCCGCACGGGCATTCGGCCCCTGCGGCGGATCGGCTGAAGACCTCCGGAGACAACCGGACGGCCGGAACAATGATTGCAAGGACCTAGAGCTGCTTATGGCCACGACGGCTTTTCCCACGCGCGACGATTTCGCGGCCCTTCTCAACGAAACGCTCGGCGGCGAGCAGACCGGCTTCGAAGGCCGCGTCGTCAAGGGCACCGTCACCGCGATCGAGAATGATGTCGCCGTCATCGATGTCGGGCTGAAGTCCGAAGGCCGCGTGCCGCTGCGCGAGTTCGCGCCCGCGCCGGGCCAGAAAGCCGAGCTCAAGGTCGGCGACGAGGTCGAGGTCTATGTCGATCGCGTCGAGAACAGCCAGGGCGAAGCGATGCTGTCGCGCGATCGCGCGCGCCGCGAGGCCGCCTGGGATACGCTGGAGCATGAATTCGCCGCCGGCAATCGCGTCGACGGCGTGATCTTCGGCCGCGTCAAGGGCGGCTTCACCGTCGACCTGAACGGCGCGGTCGCCTTCCTGCCCGGCAGCCAGGTCGATATCCGCCCCGTGCGCGACGTGCAGCCGCTGATGGACATCCCCCAGCCCTTCCAGGTGCTGAAGATGGACCGCCGCCGCGGCAACATCGTCGTCTCGCGCCGCGCGGTCCTCGAAGAGACGCGCGCCGAGCAGCGCACCGGCCTGATCCAGAGCCTCGCCGAGGGCCAGATCGTCGACGGCATCGTCAAGAATATCACCGATTACGGCGCCTTCGTCGATCTCGGCGGCATCGATGGCCTGCTCCACGTCACCGACATCAGCTACAAGCGCGTCAACCACCCGAGCGAGGCGATCAACATCGGCGATACCGTCCGTGTCCAGATCGTCCGCATCAATCGCGATACGCAGCGCATCAGCCTCGGCATGAAGCAGCTCGAGAGCGATCCGTGGGAGGGCGCATCGGCCAAATATCCGATCGGCGCCAAGTTCACGGGCCGCGTCACCAACATCACCGAATATGGCGCCTTCGTCGAGCTGGAGAGCGGCATCGAGGGCCTCGTCCACGTCTCCGAGATGAGCTGGACCAAGAAGAACGTCCACCCCGGCAAGATCGTCTCCACCTCCCAGGAGGTCGAGGTCGTGATCCTCGAGGTAGACGAGGACAAGCGCCGCATCAGCCTCGGGCTCAAGCAGGCGCAGGCCAATCCCTGGGATGCCTTCACCGAACGCCATCCAATCGGCTCGACGGTCGAGGGCGAGGTCAAGAACGCCACCGAATTCGGGCTGTTCATCGGCCTCGACGGCGAGATCGACGGCATGGTCCACATGTCCGACATCGCATGGGGCGTCACCGGCGAGGAGGCGCTCGCGCTGCATCACAAGGGCGAGACGATCAAGGCGCAGGTCCTGGCGGTCGAGCCCGACAAGGAGCGGATCAGCCTCGGCATCAAGCAGCTCGAGCGCGGCGGCGTCTCGACCGGTGCTGCGGCTCCGGCCGGCGGCGGCGGCGGCGGCGTCAACAAGGGCCAAATCGTCACGATCACCGTGCTCGCCGTCGGCGATGGCGGGCTCGACGTGCAGGTCGGCGACGATGGCGTCGCGGGCTTCGTCAAGCGCGCCGATCTCGGCCGCGATCGCGACGAGCAGCGGCCCGAGCGTTTCCAGCCCGGCCAGAAGCTCGACGCGATGGTCACGGGCTTCGATCGTTCGAAGAAGCCGACCTTCTCGGTCAAGGCGATGCAGATGGCCGAGGAGAAGCAGGCCGTTCAGCAATATGGCTCGTCCGATTCGGGCGCGTCGCTCGGCGACATCCTCGGCGCCGCGCTGAAGGCACGCAACGAGGATAGCTGATCCCGGTGGCCCGACGATGGCCCGGCTTTCGCGTTTGTTTACAAGGAAAGTCGGGCCGGCCATTGATCCATGTCTAGAATGACGGCATAGCTGCTGGCTCAAACCAGCGCGGCCCTACGACTGCCTCGCTGCAACCCCGGTTATGAAGGAGGGGCGGTTGATCAGATCGGAGCTTGTCGCCGCGATCGGTCGCGATCACCCGGATCTCGCGGTTCACGAGGTCGAGCGCATCGTGACCTGCATCTTCGATACGATCGCCGCGCGGCTCGCCGGCAACGGCCGCGTCGAGCTGCGCGGCTTCGGCACCTTCACGACCCGCGCCCGCGACGGCCGCACGGGCCGAAATCCGCGGACCGGCGAGTCGGTCGACGTCAAGCCCAAGCGCGTGCCCTATTTCAAGCCCGGCAAGGAAATGCGCCAGCGCCTGAACATCAAGGAAGATTGACCGAAGCGCTCCGCCGACCGAAAGCATGCGCGCGTGCGGACGTGGCGGAACGGTAGACGCTGGCGACTTAAAATCGCCTTCCCACGGGAGTGCGGGTTCAAGTCCCGCCGTCCGCACCATCCATCGACGCGCGGTCTGTTCGGCATTCGCCACAAACATTCCGCCTTTGTAGGAAGGAGGTCGGGCGAGGTCGCTCCGTTGCGTCCTCCCCCGGCGGGGGAGGTGGCAGCCCGCAGGGCTGACGGAGGGGTGTCGCCCTCTCGATAGCGTATCCCCTGCGTCTGGCTTCGGCCACCTCTCCTCCTAGATCCGTCCCGTTGACGTTGAGCTCACGTCACCCCGGCCTTGAGCCGGGGTCCCGCTGCCTGCCAACGCTGAAGAAGAAGCGGGACCCCGGCTCAAGGCCGG
>NZ_CAHJXD010000100.1 GCF_903644055.1 Sphingomonas bacterium
TCGACCGCCGGCCCCGGACAGGGCGGCGCCCCCACGCCGGACGCCGCTCCGCTTCCCGGCCGGTGGGCACCGGGCGAACCGCGCTTCCTTCGCCCCGACGTTCACGCGGGCGATCGGCCGGTCGGCGCGAGCTTCGCCTCGCGGACCGCCGCCTACGGGCTTTCGGGTGCTGCCGGCACCGCGCATCCGCTCGCCACGCAGGCGGGAATCGAGATCCTCAAGCGCGGCGGATCGGCGATCGATGCGGCGATTGCGATCAACGCCTGCCTCGGCTTCCTCGAACCCACCTCCAGCGGCATGGGCGGCGATTGCTATGCGATGGTCTGGGATCCGAAGACCAAGGCGCTGGCGGGCCTCGCCGGATCGGGCGCGTCGCCGAGCGGGCTGAGCCTCGCAACCGCGAGGGCACGAGCGAGGAACGGCGCGCTGCCTGCGCTGGGCGCGATCAGCGTCTCCGTGCCGGGCGCGGTCGATGCCTGGTGGACGCTGCATGGGCGCTACGGCAAGCTCAAATGGGCCGAGCTGTTCGAGCCCGCGATCGCGCTTGCCGAGGGCGGCGCGCCCGTGCCCGACATCATCGCTTATTATATCCGCCGCAACCTCGCCGCCTTCCGCCGTCCGGGGTCGGGCGTCGAGGAGACCGACAACGCCCAGCATACCTACGCGCCGGACGGCCGATCGCCCGAGGCTGGCGGGGTGTTCCGCAATCCCGATCTCGCGCGAACCTACCGGATGGTGGCAGCGGGCGGTCGCGACGCTTTCTATGCCGGGCCGATCGCGCGGACGATGGACGCTTATTTCAGGCGGATCGGCGGCTGGCTGCGCGCCGAGGATTTCGCCGCGCACCATAGCGAATGGGTGACGCCGTATCGGACCAGCTATCGCGGCGTCGACGCTTACGCGCTCGGCGCCAACACGCAGGGCATCGCCACGCTGCAGATGCTCAACATCCTCGAACATTTCGATCTGGCCGGCGCCGGCTTCCAGTCGCCGCTGTCGATCCACCTCCAGGTCGAGGCCAAGCGGCTCGCCTATGAGGATCGCGCGCGCTATTATGCCGATCCGCGCTTCTCGAAGGTGCCGGTCGAGTGGCTGATCTCCAAGGAGTATGCCGCCAAGCGCGCCAAGCTGATCCGGCCCGATCACATCCTGACGCCGGTCTATCCCGGCCAGGCGCCGAGCCACGGCGACACCACCTATTTCACCGTCGCCGACAGGGATGGGATGATGGTGTCGATGATCCAGTCCAACTTCCGGGGGATGGGATCGGGGCTGGTCGCCGACGGCCTCGGCTTCATGTTCCAGGATCGCGGCCAGCTCTTCTCGCTCCGGGACGGGCATCCCAACATCTATGCGCCGGGCAAGCGGCCGTTCCAGACGATCATCCCCGGCTTCGCGGCGCGCGGGCGCGATCCCTGGATGAGCTTCGGCGTGATGGGCGGCGACATGCAGCCGCAGGGGCAGGCGCAGATCCTGATCAACCGGATCGATTACGGGCTGGAAATCCAATCGGCGGGGGATTCGCCGCGCTGGCATCACGAAGGCTCCTCGCAATCGATGGGGGAAGATGCGCCGGGGCTGCCCGCTAACGGCCTGCTGAGGCTGGAAAGCGGCGTGCCCGAGAAGACCCGCGCCGCGCTGGCCGGCATCGGCTGGGCGATCGGCGCTCCCGACGGCGGCTTCGGCCGCTACGAATGCATCGAACAGCGGATCGACGGGCGCGACCGCGTCTATGCGGCGGCGAGCGAGATGCGCGCCGACGGCTGCGCGCTCGCCTATTGAGCGGCGCTTACCGTTGCGAGCCGGTGCGCGACGGATGGGCGAAGATCATCGCCGATCCGCCGTCACGCGTAAGCTCATCCGGGCCCGCCCTTATTCGCGGTGACTATCGCTGGTGCAGCTCGGCGAGCAGGCGCTTGCCGGGATAGATCTTGCCCAGCGCCTCCTCGACCGCGACGGTCGATACCGCGACTGATCGGTTGAGGACCGGATCGAAGCCGAAGGCGCCGCCCAGCGAGTGGATGTTGCCATCGAAGATCGCACCGATCACGGCACCGTCCTTGTCCATGATCGGCGATCCCGAATTGCCGCCGATGATATCGTTGTCGCTGGTGAAATCGACCGTCTTGGCCATATCGATCCGCGAGCGCGCGGCGAGCACCTTGGGCGGCAGCTTGAACGGATCGACCCCGGTCGCGCGATCGAACATGCCCGCGAACTGCGTGGTCGGCGGCACGACGACGCCCTGATAGGTCCAGCCCTTGACCGTGCCATAGCTCAGCCGGAGCGTGAAGGTCGCGTCGGGATAGAGATCGGTGCCGTATGCCGCGAAGCGCGCCTGCGCGATCTTCGATTGCGCCGCGATGGTCGGCGATTGCACCTCGAAGCGGTAGCGGTCGACCAGCGCGCGGCCGTCGGCGCTGTGCGCCAGCACATATTGGATCAGCGGATCCTTCGATGCCTGGATCGCGGGCAATCCCCCTTCGAACAGCGCCTTGCGCACCGCGGGGTCGGCCAGGCTGGTGCCCGTGATCAGGCGATGCGCGACCTGTTCGGGTGATTCCTTCCCGAGCAGCGCCTTGACCGCCGGCGCATCGGTGGTGAGCGCCTCGCGCGTCTTGGACAGCCAGTAGGCGACCGTCACTTCCTCGAGCCACGGATAGATCGGCCGGGGATCGACGAGCTGTTTCTCGATCAGCGGCAGCGCGCTGTCGTTGAAGCCGCGCAGCCGCTCGGCATCGGGCTTGCTGCGCTCCTGCGCGGCGCGGACGAGCACGCGGGCATAGCCGTAGAGGTCCGAACCCAGCCCCGCGCGCGCCTCGAGGAAGGTATAGGGCTTGTAGAAATCGCGATACACCGCCTGCGCCTTGGCGACGTCCCCCCAGGGATCGCCGATCCGCGCCGCCGCTGCGGGATCGGCCGCGACCTTCGCGCGCAGGTCGCGTTCGTTCGCCGCGAGCCGTGCGGAAAAGGCCGGGTCGAGCAGCGCCTGCCACTCGCCGTACAGCGCCTTGTAGCTGTTCTCGATCCCGAACAGGAAATCGCTGCCGGTGCGCGCTTTCTCCGGATCGGTGGCCATCGCGGCGAGCAGCCGGCCGCGCAGCTCGGCGAAATAGAGTTCGGTGGCGGGCAGGCCTACGTCGCGGAGCATCGCGAACTGCGCCTGCGTGTAGAGCCGCTGCGTGCTGCCGGGATTGCCGGCGACGAACACCAGCTCGCCTTCCTTCGGCGCGCGCGCCGCCCAGGCGAGATGGTTCGGCGTCGCGACGGGCTTGCCGTTTTCGTAGATGCGCAGGAACGCGGCATCGAGATCGTAGCGCGGAAAGTTGAAATTGTCGGGATCGCCGCCGAAGAAGGCCGCGTCGGCCTCCGGCGCATAGACCAGCCGCACATCGGAATATTTGCGATATTTATAGAGCTTGTACTGCCCGCCGCCGAACAGGGTGACGACCTGGCAGCGTTCCTTAGCCGGATCGGTGCACCCTTCCTTCTCGATCGTCGCCGTCGCCGCGTCGCGCGCCTTGGCGAGCGCCACGCCGGCCAGGCTGCCGACCGCCTGCTGGACACGCGGGGTGACGTCGGTGATCGCGGTCACGATCTCGGCCTGCTGGCCCGGGCACTTCTTCTCGTCGGCGATCGCTTCGGCGAGGAAGCCGTTGGCGATATAGTCGGCCGGTCCGCTCGACAGCGCCTGCGCGCAATCCCGCACGCAATGATGGTTGGTCAGCACCAGCCCGGCATCCGAGACCAGGGAGGAAGAGCAGCCCCCGGTCAGCCGCAGCGCGGACAGGCGGACATGATCGAGCCATTGCTGGCTGGGAGACACGCCATAGGCCTTGGCGACCTTCGCCGACGGAAACGCATCGAAGGTCCACATCCCCTCGTCCGCGCGCGCGCCGGTCAGCGGGAGGAGAGCGGCCCCGGCAAGCAGAACGGTTACGGGCAGCTTGGTCTTCATGCGATCATCCTATTCAGTGCTTTGTGACATGGTATCTCCGGGCCTGCCGCGTAGCAATCGCCTAGCCGTCGGATGCGTGCGCGCGCTTTCCTCGCGTCCATCCGTCGAATAAGCTGGCCTCTTACGCAGGGGGCCAGCCATGATGCGCGGATATCTGTCAGGGTTGCTCCTCGCCTTCGCCGCGCCGGCTTTCGCCCAGCCGGCGCCACCGACCCCGCTCATCGCGATCTACGAGCAGATCCACCAGCATCCCGAGCTTTCGCATTTCGAGGCGGAGACCTCGGCGATCCTCGCGCGGGAGCTGCGCGCGGCGGGCTATGCCGTCACCGATCATGTCGGCGTCTATCCCGACGGCAGCCGCGCCTACGGCGTCGTCGCGCTGATGAGGAACGGCGCGGGGCCGACGCTGATGATCCGCGGCGACATGGACGCGCTGCCGCTGATCGAGCGTACCGATCTGCCCTATGCCAGCCACGTCATGGCCAAGAACAAGGCCGGGCAGAATGTGGGGGTGATGCACGCCTGCGGGCACGATCTCCACACCACCGTGCTGATCGGCGTCGCCCGCGCGCTCGCCGCCGCGCGCGCGAACTGGCACGGCACGCTGATGCTGGTCGGGCAGCCCTCGGAGGAGACGGCGGACGGCGCGCGCGCGATGCTGGCGGATCGCCTCTACGAACGCTTCGCGCGGCCCGACATGATCGTCGGCCTGCACGACAGCAACACCTGGCCGGCGGGCAAGGTCGGGCTGGCGATCGGCCGCGCGCAGGCGGGCACGACCTCGATCGACGTCACCATCCGCGGCATCGGCGGGCATGGCGCCGCGCCGCAGCTCGCCAAGGATCCGGTGGTGCTCGCGGCGATGTTCGTCACCCAGCTTCAGACGATCGTCAGCCGCGAGGCGGATCCGCTGGATCCGACGGTGATCACCGTCGGTTCGATCCATGGCGGCACGCG
>NZ_CAHJXD010000101.1 GCF_903644055.1 Sphingomonas bacterium
CGCCTGTTGCAGCAGCACCTGCTCGCCCTGGCTGGGGCGCTGCTGCCCGCCGAACAGCGCGCTCAGCGCCTGCGTCGAGCTGTCGGCTTCCTGCGGGCGCGGCGCACCGGGGCGCGGCGGCACCAGCGCGAAATCGGGCGGCACCACCAGCGGCGCCGAGCGGCCGACGACGAACTCGTTGGGCACGCCGTTGCGGCGCGCGGTGAACACGCCACCCCGCTGCCCGCCATGGCAGCCCGCGAGCACCAGCAGCGCCAGTGGCGCTCCCAGAACCCAGATACGCTTCGACATTCTATTTCTCCGGCAAGGCTTGGGTCCGCGGGGCGAGAAGCGCACGGATCACCAGCAGGGCTACTCCGATGCTAATCGCTGCGTCGGCGACATTGAAGACCAAAAAGGGCGACCATGCGCCGAAGTGAAGGTTGAGGAAGTCGACGACATAGCCGAGCTTGACGCGATCGGCGATGTTTCCGATCGCCCCGCCGAGGATCGCGCCCAGCGCCAGCGCATCGGCCAGCTTGCGCTCGCGGAACAGCCAGGCCGCGACGCCGATCGCGATCGCGGCGGTCACGGCGGTGAGCAGCCAGCGCTCCGTACCGCTACCCGCGCGCAGGAAACCCATCGAGACGCCATAATTTTCGACGAAGATCAGCCGCAATACCGGCAGCAGTTCGATCGGCGCGCGCTCGGGCAGGCCGATCGGCCCGGTGATCGCCCATTTGCTGAGATGATCGACGATCAGCACGAACGCGGCGACGAACAGCCCGGCGAACGGCGGCCTCACGTTCGGCCCACCACCGATGCGCAACGCCCGCAAAGCGCCCCATCCTCGGCCACGTCGGGCAGATGCCGCCAGCACCGCCCGCACTTCTCATGGTCGGTCTTGGCGACCTCGATGCCGATCCCGTCTCCGGGCACATCCGCCTCGCCCGCCTGCACCGTCACCGGTGCGGAAATCGCCAGCTCGGCGATGTCCGCGTCCCGCATCAGCACGAGATCGCTCGCGTCATAGGCGATCAGCGTCACCTCGGCCTCGAGGCTCGATCCGATCACCTTGTCGCGGCGCAGGGGCTCGATCTCGGCGGTGATCTGCGCGCGGATGGCGCGCAGCCGCTCCCACTTCATCCGAAGGTCGTCATCGCGCCAGCCGGCCTCCACCTCCGGCCATTCGAGCAGATGCACCGATCCCGCCTCCGGATAGCGCGTCCCCCACACTTCCTCGGCGGTGAAGCAGAGGATCGGCGCGGCATAGCGGACCAGCGCGTGGAACAGGATGTCGAGCGTCGTGCGATAGGCGCGCCGCTTCGGATCGGCGGGCGCATCGCAATAGAGCGAATCCTTGCGGATATCGAAGAAGAAGGCGGACAGATCATTGTTGCAGAAATCGCCGAGCGCGCGCGCATAGCGATTGAACTCGAACGCCTGGGTGGCATCGCGCAGCTCCTGATCGAGCACCGCGAGCAGGTGGAGCATGAAGCGCTCCAGCTCGGGCATGTCGGCGGGCGCGACCCGCTCATCCTCAGAAAAGCCCTCGACCGCGCCCAGCAAATAGCGGAAAGTGTTGCGAAGCTTGCGATAGGCGTCCGACGTGCCCGACAGGATTTCCTTGCCGATCCGCACATCCTCGAAATAATCGGTAGAGGCGACCCATAGCCGCAGGATATCGGCGCCGCTCTCGCCGATGATCTTCAGCGGATCGACGACGTTGCCGATCGACTTGGACATCTTGCGCCCCTGCCCGTCGAGCGCGAAGCCGTGCGTCAGCACCGCCGCATAGGGCGCCCGGCCCCGCGTGCCGCAGCTTTCGAGCAGCGACGACTGGAACCAGCCGCGATGCTGGTCCGAGCCTTCGAGATAGAGGTCGGCGCGCGCCCCCGCGCCATAGCGCGCCTCGATTGTGAAGGCATGCGTGCAGCCGCTGTCGAACCACACGTCGAGGATGTCGCGCTGCGGCTCCCAATCGGCGAGATCGTAGCCCGGCCCGAGCAAAGCCTGGTGATCCGCGCCGAACCAGGCATCGGCCCCGCCCGCCTCGAACGCCGCGACGATCCGCGCGTTCACCGCCGGATCGCGCAGATACTCCCCGCTCGCCTTATGGACATAGAGCGCGATCGGCACCCCCCAGGCGCGCTGCCGCGAGATTACCCAATCGGGCCGCCCCTCGACCATCGCCTGGATACGGTTGCGTCCTTTCTCGGGCACGAAGCGCGTATGATCGATAGCCTCGAGCGCCACCTCGCGGAGCGTGGGCGCGTTCCCGGAGCCTCCCCCTCCCACCTGCGGGAGGGGGTCGGGGGGTGGGGCCGACCGCAGCGAGGCTTCATCGCGCGCCGCAAGGTCGCCACCCACCCCCGGCCCCTCCCGCAAGCGGGAGGGGAGATCGTTGCGGATCGGCTTGTCCATCCCGATGAACCATTGCGGTGTCGCGCGGAAGATCAGCTTGGCCTTGGAGCGCCAAGAATGCGGATAGCTGTGCCGATAATCGGCGCTCGCCGCGAGCAATCCGCCCGCTTCGCGCAGGTCCGAACAGATCGGTCCATCGGGTGCATTGAACTTGGGATTGATGACCGAGCCCTGCCCGCCCAGCCACGGCCAGTCGGCGCGATACTTGCCGTCCCCCTCCACCGCGAACACCGGATCAATCCCGTGCGCCTTGCACAGCAGGAAATCGTCCTCGCCATGATCCGGCGCCATATGGACGAGCCCCGTTCCCGCGTCGGTCGTGACGAAATCCCCCGCCAGCATCGGCCGAGGCTTGGCGAAGAAGGCCAGCCGCCTCTCCCACTCCCCGTCACCCGCGCGCGCCTCCTTACCGTCACCCCGGACTTGATCCGGGGTCCCGCTGCCTTCGCCCGCCACAGAAGAAGAAGCGGGATCCCGGCCTTCGCCGGGATGACGGAGGAAGTTGTAGATCGGATGGCGCACCATCGTGCCGGCGAGGTTTTTCCCTAAGAAGATGCCGGATGTACCGCTAACATCCCCGATCGGATCATACCCCCAACGCTTCATCGTGTCGGCCTGGCGATCGGCGGAAAGGAGGTACTTCTTCCCATTCCATTCGATCAGCTCGTAGCCAACCTCCGGCCCGTACGCCAAAGCCTGGTTGACCGGGATCGTCCAGGGCGTCGTCGTCCAGATCACCGCATAGGCGCCGACCAGCGCCGCGATCGGGCTCTCGACGATCTCGAACGCCACGTCGATCTGCGTCGAGGTGATGTCCTCATATTCGACCTCGGCCTCGGCGAGTGCGGTCTTTTCGACCGGGCTCCACATCACCGGCTTGGCGCCGCGATAGAGCTGGCCGCTCTCGGCGAACCTGAGCAATTCGCCCGCGATGATCGCCTCCGAGGCATGGTTCATCGTCAGGTACGGATTGCCCCATTCGCCCATCACGCCGAGCCGCTTGAACTGCTCGCGCTGCACTTCCACCCATTCGGCGGCATAGGCGCGGCACTGGCCCCGGAACTGATCGACCGGCACCTCGTCCTTGTTGCGCTTGTCCTTGCGATAGGCCTCCTCGACCTTCCACTCGATCGGCAGGCCGTGGCAGTCCCAGCCCGGCACATAGGGCGCATCCAGCCCAAGCAGCGACTGCGTGCGGACGACGATGTCCTTCAGCACCTTGTTCATCGCATGGCCCATGTGGATGTCGCCGTTGGCGTAGGGCGGGCCGTCGTGGAGGATGAAGCGCTCGCGCCCGGCGCGTTCGCGGCGCAGCGTGCCGTAAAGGTCTTCCGCCTCCCACTTGGCGAGGATCGCGGGTTCCTTGGCGGCGAGCCCCGCCTTCATCGGAAAATCGGTCTTCGGCAGGAAGACGGTCGAGCGCCAGTCCTGGGCTTCGGGGGTTGAGCTGTCGTCGGCCATGATTGCGGGGGCCTTAGCGACAGCCTCTCCCTTCGTCATCCCCGCGCAAGCGCGGACCCGGCGGAAGGCAGGATCACGAATTCAGGATGCGCCGCGCCTCCGCGCAATCGCTATCCATCTGCGCGACGAGAGACTCCAGCGTATCGAATTTCGCCTCCGGCCGCAGGAAGGCGATCAGCTCCACCGCGATCACCTGCCCATAGAGATCGCCTGAAAAATCGAAGAAATAGGGCTCGAGCAGTTCCTTCGGCGGATCGAAGCTCGGGCGGATGCCGAGGTTCGCCGCGCCCTCCAGCACGCGCCCGTCCGCCAGCCGGCCGCGCACCGCATAGATGCCGTAGCGGGGGCGCTGATAGTCTTCGAGCGCGAGGTTGGCGGTGGGGTAGCCGATCGTGCGGCCGAGCTTGTCGCCGTGGATCACCACGCCCTCGATCGTGAAGGGACGGCTGAGCAACGCGGTCGCGGTCGCGCAGTCGCCGTCGACGAGCGCCTTGCGGATGCGCGTCGAGGAGATCGTTCCCGCCCCGTCGCTGACCGGCGACACCACCTCGGCCGCCAGCCCCGCCTTCGCGCCCAGCGCCGCCAGCATCGCGGTATCGCCCGCGCGGTTGCGCCCGAAGGTGAAATCACCCCCCGTCACCACCCCCGTCGCGCCGAACCGCTGGGTCAGCACGCCGACGAAAGCCTCAGGCGAAAGCGCCGCGAGCGCTTCGTCGAACGGGATCGCCAGCATCGCGTCCGCACCCGCCGCGGCGAGCAGCCGCTCGCGCTGGTCGAGCGTCGTCAGCGCGAAGGGCGGGAGATCGGGGCGG
>NZ_CAHJXD010000102.1 GCF_903644055.1 Sphingomonas bacterium
AAGCTCGACAAGGGCGCGCGCTTCACCGACTGGAGCCGCCGCCCGCTCGACAAGCGCCAGATCGATTATGCGATCGGCGACGTCACCTATCTGGTCGAGATCTTCCCGCGGATGCTGGAGAAATTGCGCAAGACCGGGCGTGGCGAATGGCTCGATCAGGAGATGGAGCGGATCGCCGACCCGGCCAATTACGTCAACGACCCCGATCTCGCCTGGCAGCGGATCAAGGTGCCGAGCCGCAAGGCCGACGTGCTGGGGCGGCTCAAGGCGATCGCGGCGTTCCGCGAGCGCGAGGCGCGCAAGAAGAATCTGCCGCGCGGCCGGCTGATCAAGGACGAGACGATCGCCGATCTCGCCGCGCATCCGCCGCGCGGCCAGGGTGACCTCGCCAAGGTGCGCGGGCTGGCGGCGAGTTGGGCGAACAATGAGATCGGCGCGCGGCTGATCGGCGCGATCGAGGGCGCGACGCCGCTGTCGGAGGATGAAATGCCGCCGCGCGAGGATCGCCGTCCCGGGCTCGGCAAGGATGGTGCGCTGGTCGCCGACCTGCTCAAGCTGCTGCTCAAGGTACGCTCGCGCGATTCGGATGTCGCGCCGCGGTTGATCGCACGCACCGACGAGATCGACGCGCTCGCCGCCGGGCAGCGCGACGGGCTCTCGATCCTCGAAGGGTGGCGCTACGAAGTGTTCGGCAAGGATGCGCTCGCGCTGGTCGAGGGGCGGACGGGGTTCAGCGTCAAGAGCGGCAAGATGGTGATGAGCGAGCTCGGCTGAGCAAAGGCGTCTCAGGCGCCGCGCTTCAGCGCCGCCTTCCGGCCGAAGGATTCGGCGAGCAATTTGTGCCGGCGCTCGACGGCCTCGCCATAGAGCGCGCTATCTTCGCCGCTGAGACTGAGCAGGAGCGTCTCCTGATCGAGCCGCAGGCGGCTGGTCTTGAGCGGCCCGGCGACTCCGCCGGACAGGCGCTGCCCAAGCCGCATCGCGAAGCCCCAGCGCATCGCGCGCTCACGGAGGTCGACGTCGATAAGCTCGGCGACGCGCGCGGGCACGCCCACGCCGCCGAAATGCGTGAACAGCGCCTGGCTCATCAGCGCGCGCCCCCGCGCATCGATACCCACCCAATTGCCGTGCAGCGCGGTCTCGACGCCGCGTTCGGCGCGAAATTCGGGGTGCGCGCGCCAGCCGACGTCGGCGAGCAGGCAGGCGGCATGCCGGAGCCGCGCCATCGCCGGCGGTTCGCCCTCGAACAAAGGCGCGATCCAGCGATCGAGCAGGTCGCCATGCTCGGGGAAACGCCCCTGCCGCGCGCCTTCCTCCCGCGCCGCGCAGAGCAGGGGATCCTGTGCCTGCACTTCGGCGGGCAGGCTGCGATGCAGCAGCCCTTCGCGCAGGCCGTAGGAAGAGACGATCAGCTCGGACGGGTCGAGGCGGCGGACCAGCGCCGCGAGCAGCATCGCGGCGGGGCCGAGCGAGCCGATCCGCGACGAGGCGATTCCCGTCAATTCCCTGATCCGCTTGGTTTCGAGCTGGCCGAGCGCGCGGACCAGCCGCTGCGCCTCGTTCGGCGCCATCGCATAATGGTGGACGATCGGCAGCGGAAAATCGCTCAGGATCATATGCAGCCGGGCGAGCGAGCGCCACGATCCGCCGACCATATAGAAGGGCCTGCCCGGCGCCTCGTCGCGCCAGCCGCCCTTCGCGAGCATCTTGCCGAGCGCGCGATCCACCGCGCGCGCGGTTTCGAGCTTGAGCGCGCCGATACGCAGCACGCCGAGCGGCATCGATATCCCCTGCCCGACCTTGCCCTTGCGAACGCGGACCAGTTCGAGACTGCCGCCGCCGAGATCGCCGACGATGCCATCGGCTTCGGGTATCGCCGCGAGCACGCCATGGCCCGCAAGCGAAGCCTCCTCGCTGCCCGGCAGCAGCTCGACCGGCAAGCCGATCGCGGCGAGCTGATCGATGAAGGCGCGCCCGTTGCTCGCGTCGCGGACGGCGGCGGTGGCGACGGTCCGCAGCGTCCGCACGCCCATATCCTCGGCAAGCCGACGGAAGCGCGCCAGCGCGGGGATCGCGCGCGCCACCGCGTCTGCATCGAGCGCACCGGTCTTGGCGAGGCCGCGACCGAGCCCCGCCATGATCTTCTCGTTGAACAGCGTCGACGGAATACGGTTCGCACTCTCGTAGATCACCAGCCGGATGGAATTGGAGCCGATATCGATGATGCCGAGCGGACCAGCGTTCGCCTTTGGCCGGAGGAGGGGAATGACGGCCATGCGGGGCTGGGATTAACTTGGATCGAAGGCGGACGGAAGCCGCACGATCAATCGCGCATGAGCTTGAGCTTGGGCACCGCCCCGCCGCGCTTGCGCGCCGCGCCACGCCCCGAAAGCGACGGGTTGGTCATGAAATAGCGGTGGAGGTTGAACGAACGCTTGGCGGCTACGGCGCGGACATAGCTGCCGTCGGGCTCCAGCCACCAGCTCTGCTCGTCATCGAGCAGATTGGCGACCATCACCTGATCGAGAACCTGCGCGTGGACGGTGTCATTCTCGATCGGCAGCAGGAATTCGACGCGGCGATCGAAGTTGCGCGGCATCCAGTCGGCGGACGAGATATAGACCTTGGCTTCGGGGTTGGGCAGATCGGCACCATTGCCGAACACCATGATCCGGCTATGCTCCAGGAAGCGGCCGACCACCGATTTGACGCGGATATTCTCGGACAGGCCGGGCACGCCGGGGCGCAGGCAGCAGATGCCGCGAATCACCAGATCGATCTCCACCCCCGCCGCACTCGCGCGATAGAGCTTCTCGATGATCGCCGGATCGACGAGGCTGTTGAGCTTGGCCCAGATCGCCGCCTCGCGTCCGGCGCGGGCATGATCGATCTCGGCATCGATCAGCGCGGAAAGCTTGTCGCGCAGGCCGTGCGGGGAGAGCGTGAGCATCTCCAGCCCGCCCGGCTCGACATAGCCGGTGATGTAGTTGAACAATTGCGCGGCATCGCGCCCGGCGCGCGGATCGGCGGTGAAGAAGCTCAGGTCGGTATAGATGCGCGCGGTGATCGGGTGATAGTTGCCCGTGCCGAAATGGCAGTAGGTGCGGTTGCCCTCGGCCTCGCGGCGCACGACCATCGATACCTTGGCGTGCGTCTTCCAGTCGATGAAGCCGTAAACGACCTGCACGCCCGCCCGCTCGAGCTGGCTCGCCCAAGCGAGGTTCTGCTCCTCGTCGAAACGCGCCTTGAGCTCGACCACCGCGGTGACCGATTTGCCCGCCTCGGCGGCGTCGACCAGCGCCTTGATCACCGCGCTCTGCTTGCCCGCGCGATACAGCGTCTGCTTGATCGCGACGACGTCGGGATCGGCGGCGGCCTGGCGCAGGAAGGCGAGCACGACGTCGAAGGTCTCGTAGGGGTGGTGGACGATGATGTCCTTCGATCGAATCGCCGCGAAACAATCGCCGCCATGCTCGCGGACCCGCTCGGGAAAGCGCGCGGTGAAGGGCGGGAATTTCAGGTCGGGGCGATCCTCCTCGTAAAGCTCGTCGAGATCGCTGATGCCGAGGAAGCGCTGATCGTCGACGATGATCGCGTCGGGCCCGCCGATCTCCTCGCGCACGACGCAGGCGAGGTCGTCGGGGATGTCGTAGCGCATCTCCATGCGGATGATCCGCCCACGCCGCCGCCGCTTGATCGCCGACTTGAAGTAGAGGACCAGGTCCTCGGCCTCTTCCTCCACCTCGATATCGCTGTCGCGGATCACGCGGAACGAGCTGTCGCCAAGCACCTCGTAGCCGGGGAAGAGCACGCCCGTGAAACGACGCACCATCGTCGCCATCGAGGCATAACGCGCCTTTTCGCCGGGCAGGCGGATGAAGCGGCGCAGGGTGGCGGGCACCATCAGCAGTTCGCGGATCAACGCACCGTCCGAAAGGCGGCGCAGATCGAACAGAAGCGTGAAGCCCTTGTTCGGAATGAAGGGAAAGGGGTGCGCGGGATCGAGCGCCTGCGGGGTGAGCACGGGAAAGATCTGCTCGCGGAAATAGGCCTCGCACCAGCCCGCAAGATCATCCTCTATCTCTTCGGGATCGAGCACTTCTATGCCCGCGCGGTCGAGCTCCTCGCGCAAATTCAGCCAGACGCGCTGCTGCATGTCCATCAGCGCATCGGCCTCGCTGGCGATCGCCGCGAGCTGCTGCCCCGGCGTCAGGCCGTCGGGCGAGCGATCCTCGATGCCTTCGAGTTGCTGGCCCTTCAGACCCGCGACGCGGACCATGAAGAATTCGTCGAGATTATTGCCCGAGATCGAAAGGAAGCGCAGCCGCTCCAGCAAGGGATGCGCGTTGTTGCACGCCTCGTCCAGCACGCGGCGGTTGAACGCGATCCACGAAAGCTCGCGGTTGAAATAGCGCTCCTTGAGCGGCAGCGGCGGCGGCGGCGCGCCCTCGGCGGCGCCGTCGTCCTGGATCGGAGTGGGCGAGATGAGATCCATTCGGTGATCCTAGCCTGTCGCCCGCGACTCGTCGATGACGCCGATCGCGATCAGGGCGCGGCGGGCGAGCGGCACGGTGAGACCCTGTCGCCGCTGTAGCGCGAGCTCGTCGAGCGCTTCCAGCGCGCGATGGATGCCGAGGTAGCTGCGCTCGACGCGCGGCGCGAGATAGCGGATCAGTTCGGGCGGGGCGGCGAGCCCACGCGCGTGGCAGAGCTTCTCGATCAGTTGGCCGGCGAGGCCTTCGTCGGGATCGGGGATATGCACGACGGGCGTCGCGGCGATCCGCGAATGGAGATCGGGAAGCGCGATCGACCATTCGGGCGGCAGGCGATCGACGACCAGGATCAAAGGGCGGCGGCGCTCCTGCGCGCGGTTCCACGCGTGGAACAGCGACTCCTCGTCCGCCCGATCGGCATGGTCGATCAACTCGCCGCCGCTGCGCGCCGCGACGATCCGGCCGAGCAGGCTGCGGCCCGACTTGCGCGGGCCGGTCAGCAACGTCGCCATCACCGGCCAGAGCGCCCAATGTTCGAAATGGCGCACGACCTGCGCGTTCGAGGTCGAGACGATATAGTCGCGTTCGTCGTCGCCGGCGGGCCAATCGAGCGGCAGCGCGATCTGGCCGGCCGCCCCGCTCACGGCGCCGGCCGCCGCAGGCGCAGCACGCCGCCTTCCTCGCGAAGCTGGAGCCCGGCGGCGAAGGCGGC
>NZ_CAHJXD010000103.1 GCF_903644055.1 Sphingomonas bacterium
GAGCCGCGCCGCCCCGGTGCGCGGCTCCGCCAGCGCGGCGACGCGGACGTCGAAGCCGCGCTCGCGCAGCAGCCGCGCGACGACATAGCCGTCGCCGCCGTTGTTGCCCGGTCCGCAGGCGACGAGGATCGTCTCACCGGCGAGGCGTTCCGCGATGATCCCGGCGATCTCGGCGCCGGCCCGCTCCATTAGCGCTTCCGGCGAAACGCCCCGATCGAACAATATCTGCTCGGCGGCGCGCGTCTCGGCGTCGGTCAGCACGGCGATCGACGCGTCGCGGGGCGCGCTGATGCGCATGCGCCGGACCGGCCCCCGGGAAGCGACGATCGCGAACCGATCCTCAGATATCGGCGTAGACATGCGTCTCCGCCGCCGCGCCGGGATGCGTCACCGCGCCCTTGCTCGCGGGGCCGACGTTCCGCGCATAGCGCCACAAGGCGCCCGCCTGATAATCGTTGGCGCGCGGCTGCCAGTGCGACCGGCGATCGGCGAGGATGTTGGGATCGACGAGCAGGTCGATCGTCCCCGCCTCGGCATCGATGCGGATCGGATCGCCATTCTCGATCAGCGCGATCGGCCCGCCGTCCGCCGCCTCGGGGCCGACATGGCCGATGCAGAAGCCCCGCGTCGCGCCCGAAAAGCGCCCGTCGGTGATCAGCGCCACCTTCTCGCCCATCCCCTGCCCATAGAGCGCGGCGGTGGTCGAGAGCATCTCGCGCATCCCCGGCCCGCCCTTTGGTCCTTCGTAGCGGATGACGATCACCGATCCCTCGGCGATGTCGCGCTTCTCGACCGCGGCGAAGCAATCCTCCTCGCAATCGAACACGCGCGCCGGCCCCTCGAACGTCAGCCGATGCATGCCCGCCACCTTGACGATCGCGCCATCGGGCGCGAGGCTGCCCTTGAGCCCGACGACCCCGCCCGTCGGCGTGATCGGCGTCCTGGCGTCGTAGATCACCTTCTGGTCGGGGTTCCACGTCACCCGCTCGATATTCTCGCCCAGCGTCCTGCCCGTCACCGTCAGGCAGTCGCCGTGCAGGAAGCCCTCCGCCATCAGCGTCTTCATCGCCATATAGACGCCGCCCGCGTCGTACATGTCCTTGGCGACATATTGGCCGCCCGGCTTGAGGTCGGCGATATAGGGGGTCGTCTTGAAGATCTCGGCGACGTCGAACAGATCGAAGGCGATCCCCGCTTCATGCGCCATCGCCGGCAAATGGAGCGCGCCGTTGGTCGATCCTCCCGTCGCCGCGACGATCCGCGCCGCATTCTCGAACGCGTCGCGCGTGCAGATGTCGCGCGGGCGGATGTTGGCGGCGAGCAATTCCATCACCTGCGCGCCCGCCGCAACCGCGATCTGCTCACGCGACGTATAAGGCGCCGGCACCATATTGCTGTTCGGCAAGGATAATCCGATCGCTTCCCCGACGCAGGCCATCGTGTTGGCGGTGAACTGGCCGCCGCACGCGCCGTGGCCGGGGCAGGCGACCTTCTCCAGCGCATGGACGCGCTCGATCGGGCAGGTGCCGGCGGCATATTGGCCGACGATCTCGAACACGTCGACGACGGTCACGTCGCGCTGGTCGAAACGCCCCGGCAGGATCGATCCGCCGTAGACGAAGATCGCGGGCACGTTGAGGCGCAGCATCGCCATCATCATTCCCGGCAGGCTCTTGTCGCACCCCGCGAACGCGACGAGCGCGTCATAGCAATGCCCGCGCACCGAAAGCTCGACCGAATCGGCGATCACCTCGCGGCTGACGAGGCTCGATTTCATCCCCTGATGGCCCATCGCGATGCCGTCGGTCACGGTGATCGTGTTGAAGCGGCGCGGCATCCCCCCGCCCTGCTCGACGCCCCTGCGGCAGGCATCGGCCTGCGCATCCAGAGTCGTGTTGCACGGCGCGCTGTCGTTGCCCGCGCTCGCCACCGCCACGAACGGCCGCCCGATCTCCTCCTCGGTCAGCCCCATCGCATAATAATAGCTGCGGTGCGGCGCGCGCTCGGGGCCGACCGAGACATGGCGGCTGGGGAGCTTGGACTTGTCGAACTGTGTCATGAGCCTTCCTCGAAACGCCCTAGCCTCTAAGCCGCGATCCGCGAATTGGAAGCCTGCTGGGCCCTCGTCACCCGGCTCAAGGCCGGGGTGACGTTCATCTTGAACAGGCAGCCTTCTAAAGGCCGTCCGACGTCGCCACGATCACCGGCGCCAACCGCGCTGCCCAATGCGCCACGCCGCCCGGATCGCCGATCAGGTCCTGCCGCACCTCCAGCCCGAGATAGGGAAGCCCGGCGGCCTCCGCATGCCGGTTCATCGTCGCGTTGAGCAGCCTGCCCGAATAAGGCTGGTTGTCGCCGGTGACGATGCCGGCCGCCTCCAGCAGCGGGATCGCGATGCGGGCGGCGCGCGCGTCCCGATTGTAGAGCACGCCGATCTGCCATGGCCGGGGCGTGCCGCCTTCGCGCAGCATAGGCGTAAAGCTGTGCAGCGATATCAACATCTTGGGACGCTCAGTTGTGATCCGTTCGGCGATCGCGCGATGATAAGGCCGCCAGAAACGATCGAGCCGCGCGCCGCGCGCCGCTTCGTCCAGACGCGCGTTGCCAGGGATGCGATGCCCGTCGCTCGATAGCGGAATCAGTCCCGGCGCATCCTCTTCGCGATTGAAATCGATCACCAGCCGCGAGACGGGCCCCAGCAGCCCCGGACAATCGAGCGCCGCGCACAGCGCCCCGCCCAGCGCCGCGACGCCGATATCGATCGCGACATGCTCGTCGAGCAGCGCCGCATCGATGCCAAGGTCGATATCGGGCGGAACATGGTTGGAGGCATGATCGCCGATCAGCAGCAGCCCCGATCGCACGCCGCCCTCAATCGCGACCGGCATCATGCCGCGCGCAGCCGGGTCGCGAGCCGCCACCAGTCCGGCCGCGCCGCGCCGATCGCCGCGCTCGCCGCATCGCGCGCGGCGATGTCTCCGAACAGCGCGAAGCAGGTCGCCCCCGATCCCGACATCCGCGCCAGCACCACGCCCCGCTGCG
Source organism: Sphingomonas bacterium (assembly GCF_903644055.1). Lineage (GTDB taxonomy): Bacteria > Pseudomonadota > Alphaproteobacteria > Sphingomonadales > Sphingomonadaceae > Sphingomonas_I. The sequence continues at coordinate 3,043 of NZ_CAHJXD010000103.1, forward strand.
CG
>NZ_CAHJXD010000104.1 GCF_903644055.1 Sphingomonas bacterium
GCATTTACGCTGCCTTAGTCGCCGGAGCGATCTATGGGATCGCTGTAGGTCTTGGTTTGTAAGATACGTAATCGCCAATTATAAGCCCCCTCCGTCATCGCTCCGCGATGCCACCTCCCCTTCCAGGGGAGGAACTTCACGCTCGCTCCACCGCACCCATCTCCCTTAGCGGTTGCGGCGAAGCACCCCCCGCCGCTATCACGCGCCCACGCATGCCCGCATCCGAACCCGTCCCGATCATCCTCTCGCCCTTCGTCGCGATCGGCGGCGCGGTGATGCACCTGCTCGCCGCGGTCGGCCGCGTGGCGATCTTCACCTGGCGGACGGTGTCGCGCGCGCTGACCCCGCCTTATTATCCCGGCCGCTTCGCCGAGCAATTGCTCCACATCGGCTGGTTTTCGCTCCCCGTCGTCGGCCTCACCGCCGTCTTCACCGGCGCGGCGCTCGCGCAGCAGATCTTCACCGCCGGTTCGCGCTTTTCCGCGCAATCGACCGTGCCCGCCGTCGTCGTGATCGGCATGGTGCGCGAGCTTGGGCCGGTGCTCGTCGGGCTGATGGTCGCGGGGCGCGTCTCCTCGGCGATGGCCGCCGAGATCGGCACGATGCGCGTCACCGAACAGCTCGATGCGCTCACCACCTTGCGGACCGATCCGTATCGCTACCTGATCGGGCCGCGCTTGTTCGCCGCCGTCATCGCGCTGCCGCTGATGGTGCTCGTCGCCAATGCGATCGGCATCTTCGGCGGCTGGCTGATAGCGGTCGAGAAGCTCCGCTTCAATTCCGCCAACTATCTCGCGGTCACGCGCCGCTTCGTCAGCGCCGACGATTTCAAGATGGCTTTGGTCAAGGCGGGGGTGTTCGGCTTCTTCATCGCGCTGATGGGATGCTATCAGGGCTTCAACGCCGCCGGTGGCGCCGCCGGCGTCGGCAATGCCACGCGCAACGCGGTCGTCTCGGCGTTCATCCTGATCCTCGCCTCCAACTTCCTGATCACCGCAATGGTGTTTAGCTGATGGGCGAGGCCAAGATCGTGCTCGACGGCGTCGGCAAGACGTTCGGGCCGAACAAGGTTCTCGATGGCGTCAGCCTCGCGGTGGAAGCGGGCGAGAGCCTCGCGATCATCGGCCAGTCGGGCAGCGGCAAATCGGTCACGCTCAAATGCATCCTCGGGCTGATCCGCCCCGATGCCGGGTCGATCCGCGTCGATGGCGAGGAAATCGTCGGGCTCAAGGGCCGCGCGCTCGATCGCAAGCGCGCCAAGTTCGGCATGCTGTTCCAGGGATCGGCGCTGTTCGATTCGCTCCCCGTCTGGCGCAACGTCACCTTCGCGCTGACGCAGGGCCAGCAGTCCGACGCGCGGGGAATGCGCAAGGTCGCCGAGGAAAATCTGGAGCGTGTCGGCCTCGACAGCCGCATCCTCAACCTTCGTCCCAGCGAGCTTTCGGGCGGCATGCAGAAGCGCGTCGCGCTCGCCCGCGCGATCGCGCCCCGGCCCGAGATCATCTTCTTCGACGAGCCCACCACCGGTCTCGATCCGATCCGCGCCGACGTCATCAACGATCTGATCGTCAGCCTCGTCGACGATCTCGGCGTCACCGCGCTGACGATCACGCACGACATGGCCTCGGCCCGCAAGATCGCGCACCGCGTCGCGATGCTCTATCAGGGCCGCATCGTCTGGAAGGGGCCGCGCGATCGGCTTTACGACAGCGGCAACCCCTATGTGGATCAGTTCGTTCAGGGCCGTGCCGAAGGACCGATCCAGTAATTCCCAATCCCCGGCAAGGAGATCGCAATGCTCGGACGCGACATACCCGACGTCACTCTCAAGACCCGCGTGCGCGACGAGAGCGTCGGCGGCGACAATCCCTTCCGCTGGCAGGATGTCCAGACGGGCGAATTGTTCGCGGGCAAGCGCGTCGTCGTCTTCTCGCTGCCCGGCGCCTTCACGCCGACCTGCTCCAACGAGCAATGCCCCGCCTTCGAACAGAATTACGAAGCGCTGAGGGCGGCGGGCGCCGACGAGGTCTATTGCCTGTCGGTCAACGACGCCTTCGTTATGTTCCAGTGGGGCAAGCATCTCGGGCTCAACAAGGTCAAGCTGCTGCCCGATGGCTCGGCCGATTTCACGCGGCGGATGGGCATGCTGATCCGCAAGGACCATCTCGGCTTCGGAGAGCGGAGCTGGCGCTACGCGATGGTCGTCGATAACGGCACGATCGCCGCCTGGTTCGAGGAACCCGGCATCAACGACGAAGGCCTCGACGAGGACCCCTACGGCGAAAGCGCGCCCGACAAGGTGCTGGCCTGGATGGAAGGCAACGCGCGCTGATCGGGCGCGGCAATCGGAGGCGCTAGGCCGATCGACATCTAACGATCTGCACGGACGTTGCCTCGAATCGACCGTCACCCCGGCCTTGAGCCGGGGTCCCGCTGCCTGCCAACGCCGAGGAAGAAGCGGGACCCCGGCTCAAGGCCGGGGTGACGACAGTTCAACCTCCACCAGAACGGACTCTAAAGCGGAATCCCGATCCTCCTCACCGCCTCCAGCGCACTCCCGATACGCACTTCCATCTTGCCAATCATCGGCAATGCGGCTTCGCTGGGCCTACGGTGCAGGGGCTAGCCGAGGAGAATAGCGATGGCGCGATGGCGGGCGGTGACGACGGGCGCGATCGCCTTGCTCGCGACCATGCCGCTATCCGCGCAGGAACGCCCCGTCCCCTATTGGGCGTCGATCGCCAAGGGCGAGGCGCTGATGCGCACCGGCCCCGATCGCACCTATCCCGCGCTGTGGCTCTACCGGCGCCGCGATCTGCCCGTCCGCGTCGTCCAGGTCCACGGCGTCTGGCGGCGGATCGAGGAGCAGGACGGCACCACCGGCTGGATGCTCGCGATCCTGCTCAGCGCGCGGCGCACCGGCGTGGTCGTCGGCGGCACGCAGGCGATCCGCGACAAGCCGGAGGAGGGCGCCCGCCTGCTCTGGCAAGCCGAGCCCGGCGCGGTCGGCCGCCTCGACGGCTGCGACGGCCGCTGGTGCCGGATCGAATTCGCCGAGAAGAAAGGCTGGATCGCACAGAGCGGCCTCTGGGGCACGGGGCCGGGCGAACGGCTGGAATAGCCCCCGGTCCGGTTTCTGGATCAAGCCTCAAGAAAACGGCCGGCCCTCGAAAGGACCGGCCATATCCTTGCCGCTGGATTTACGGGATCAGAAACCGACGCGGATCGTGCCCTGAACCGTGCGTGGGGCGCCGACCGAGTAGCGCGGACCGGCCGCCAGCGTGTTGGTCGTCGAGATATTGCCGAAGTAATATTTGTCGAACAGGTTGATCACGCTGACGCTCAGGTAAGTGCGGCCGAGGCCGAACTTGCCTAGGTTGACGCGGCCATCGAGATCGACGGTGGTGTAGCCGCTGGTATGGCCGTCACCCGCGATAACGCCTTGGATCCCCGCGATGGATCCCAACTGGACCCCGCCGGCGCCGCGGCCGTTATCGTCGGTCGAATAGCGCGTTCCGACATGCTTGACCGATGCGGCGACCGAAAAGGGATCGAGATTGACCTCGGCGCGTCCGCCATATTGCCACTTCGGCGTTTCCACGAATTGCTTGCCGCCCGTATAGACCAGCACCGCGCCGCCAGCGCCCACGATGTCGTTGTCGATCTTGGTCTTGGTGTAGCTCAGGAAGCTCGAGAGCACGAGCTGGCGGATCGGCTGCACGGCGATCTGGCCGTCGAAGCCTTTGGCGCTCGCGCTGCCGACGTTGCGATCGATGCTCGTTCCGAAGGTCGGGCTCGCCGGATCGGCATCGGTCGCGGACACGATGCGGTTCTTGTAGTCGGTATAATAAGCCGAAACCTGCGCCTGGACGATGCGGCTGCGATAGCGGAGGCCGGCCTCATAGGCGTTGGTGGTCTCGCCCTTCGGATTGATCGTCGGCGAGCGATAGAGATTGTCGGTGCTCGGCGCCGAGAAGTTGCGGCCATAAGAGGCATAGACGCTGGTCGACTGGATCGGATCGAAGCTCACGCCCGCCGAGGGCAGCAGCGGATGATATTTGATCGTCTTCTTGAACGGTGCGATCGCGGTCGCCGGAACGCCGACGGCGGAGGTGGTGCAATAGGGATTGCCCGAGGTCACCGATGTGCCGCCGGAGGCCAGCGTGCCGCCGAAGAGCGTAGCCGCCTGCGTGTTGGCCGTGTAGCAAAGTTGGTTGAGCTTGCGCTCGAAGAAGGGCGCGCGCAGACCGGCGGTCAACGTCAATTTGTCGTTGAGGAACTTGCCGAAATACTCACCCGAAATCTGGTTGAGCATGGCGATCGAGTAACGGTTGCGACCGTTCAACGCGAGGCCATCGGCCGTCACGACGCGCGCGTTCAGGTCGTGTTTGCCGCCGAAAACGTCGAGCGGCTTGCCCGAAAGATCGATGTAGCCATATTGGCCGGTCTGACGATGCTCGCCGCGATCGAACGTGTAGGCCACGCGCAGGCGCTGGCTGTCGCTGACCTGCCAGATCAGCGAGCTGAGCAGCGTGTAGCGATTGGTGCGGGTCGTGTTCGGCGTATAGAGACGCACCGAATCCAGCCGATCGCCATCGCCGTTGAGATCGACGCCGGCGAGCGTCGAAGCGCCGCGAAGCCGCGTATCATTCTCCTGGACGACTGCGGTGCCGCCGCCGTTGGCCAGCGTATACTGATAGCCCGGATCGACGGTCAGGATGAAATGGTCGCTGAGCGTGTACCGCATCGAGCCGCGCAGGTTGGCGGTGTTCGAGGGATTGATGCGCAACTGATAGTAATTGGTGCAGAGCGATGGCGCGACGCCGGGGACGGTCGTATTCGTCGTCGTCGCGGCACCGTCATTATCGGCGACGCCCGCCGTCGCGGGATCGCGGCCGCACTGCGCATTATAGTCGAAGTAGCGGTTCGCGGCGAAATCGCTGGCCAGGCCATTGTTGTAGAAGACGTTGCGATTGCGATTGTAGTGGCCCGCGATCGAAATGAAGTCGCCGTTGCTGGCGAGCGACTTGTACAGACGGAAGTTAAACTGATCCTTGAGCAGGGTGCCGGGCCCGCGGAACTTGTTGTAATGCTGATCCGATGCCTGGACGAAACCGCGGATGCCGGTGTTGCCGATCTCGCCGGTGTTCACCATCGCCGAGATGCGGCCATAATGGAAATCGCCGATCGATCCTTGCGCGAACGCGCCGAAATCGGCTGTCGGCAATATGGTCTTGTAGGAAACGACGCCGCCTGCGGCCGAAGGCGTCGGGCTATCGACGTCGGTCGTGCCGAGGTTGACCGAGACCTGATCGATCAGCTCGGAATCCATCGTCTGGTTGCCGAAGATCGCATAATTGCCGGTATCGTTGAGCGGCAGTCCGTCCCACAGGAAGGCAATGCGGTTGCCGGGGAAGCCGCGGATACGCAGGTTACCGCCCGAAGAGCCGTAAGGATCGCTGTTGGTATAGTTCACGCCAGGGATCTGGTTGATGACTTGGAGGATCGACTGGCCGGCGGAGGCGCGGCTGATCTGTTCCTGCGTGATGATCGATCGCGTCTTGGGAACGTCGGGAATGATGACGCCGCCGACGCCGCTGGTCGCGCGTGTGCCGGTCACGACGATTTCGGGCGTCTGCTCGATCGCCGTGGAACCCGTCGACTGCGCATAAGCGCTGCTGGTGGCGAGGGCCGCGAGTGCGCAGCCTGCGAAAATCTTCTTCATCTGGAACGTCCCCTTGTTCTTCGATCGGCCTTCGCAGGGGTCTGTTACATACCGATGACGCCCCGGCGTCACCGCGCCCCTGTCGGCTATCTGCGGCATCCGTACCGCATAGCGTTGTCGCGCCGCAACATGGAGGAGCGTGCGCCGCCGTGTCGTCGGCGCCTGGGCACCCGATTTCCACCGACTGTGGCATTGACGCCGCACTGGTTGTAGCGGCGGGGGGATGCGCGAAGAGACGGGGTCCCCGCAAAGCTTATGGTGCTGATCGCAAGCTACAATATCCGGAAGGCGATCGCCGCCGATCGCCGCCGCCGCCCCGAGCGCATTCTCGAGGTGCTCGGCGAGATCGGCGCGGATATCGTCGTGCTGCAGGAAGCCGACCGGCGATTCGGCGCGCGGCAGAGCGCGATCCCGTTCCACATGCTCGCCGAACATGGCGCCTACCGATCGGTCGGCCTCGCCGCCCGCCACGGCAGCATGGGCTGGCACGGCAACGCCATCCTCGTCCGCGATGGCTTGGTGGAGGTCGAGCATTGCTGCTCGGTCACGCTTCCGGCGCTGGAGCCGCGCGGCGCGGTGATGGCCGATTTGCGCATCGGCAGGAAGAAGCTGCGCGTGCTCGGCATGCACCTCGATCTTTCCGGCCTGTGGCGTCGCCGCCAGGCGCGCGCGATCCTCGCGCATCTCGATCAGCAGGCCGAAAAACTGCCCTTGGTGATGACCGGCGATCTCAACGAATGGCGGCAGGGGCAGGGGTGCCTGCGCGATTTCGCCCAGCATCACGAATCGGTGCCGTTCGGCCCCAGCTTCCACGCGCGGCGCCCCGTCGGGCGGCTCGATCGCATGTTCGTCGGCGGCGGCGTGCGGATCGAGCAGAGCGGCGTCCATCATTCGATGGTCGCGCGCAACGCCTCCGATCATCTGCCGATCTGGGCGAAGCTGGCGATTTGAGCGCGTCCGGAGTAGCGGTCGCGGGCATGGAAGATCGCTTCTTCTCGATCCACGCGCAGGGCATGGTCCGCGTCGCCGCCGCGACGCCGATGGCGACGGCGGGCGATCCCGCCGCCAACGCCGCCGCGATCCTCGCGCTCGCCCGCGAAGGCCATGCCCAGGCGGCGGACCTGATCGTCTTTCCCGAGCTCGCTCTGTCGTCCTACGCGATCGACGATCTGCTGCTCCAGGATGCCCTGCTCGATACCGTCGAGAGCGAGCTCGGGCGGATCGTCGCCGAAAGCGCCGCGCTTCGTCCCGTGCTGCTGATCGGCGCGCCGCTCCGCCGTAACGGCCGGCTCTATAACACCGCCGTGGTGATCGCGCGCGGCCGCATCCTCGGCGTCGTGCCCAAAAGCTATCTGCCCAATTATCGCGAATATTATGAAAAGCGCTGGTTCGCCCCCGGCGCGGGCCTCGCGGGCCTCACCATCCGCCTCGGCGACGGCGAAGTGCCGTTCGGCCCCGACCTGATCTTCGCCGCCGACGACATCGCCGATTTCGTCTTTCACGCCGAGATCTGCGAGGATTATTGGGCGCCATTGCCGCCCTCCACGCTGGGCGCACTCGCCGGCGCGCTGATCCTCTGCAATCTTTCCGCGTCGAACATCGTCATCGGCAAGGCGCGCGAGCGCGAATTGCTCGGCGCGTCGCAATCGGCGCGCGCGGTCGCGGCCTACGTCTATTCGGCGAGCGGCCCCGGCGAGAGCACCACCGATCTCGCGTGGGACGGGCAGGCGATGATCCACGAGCTCGGCGAGCGCCTCGCCTCCTCCACCCGCTTCGGGCGCGATCCCGAGCTCATCTGCGCCGACGTCGATGTCGCGCGGCTGCGGCAGGAGCGGATGCGCGTCGGCACCTTCAACGATTGCGCCGCCGCGCACGGCCATCCCGAAACGCGCTTCCGCCGCATCCCGTTCAAGGCCGAACCCGATTTCGCCGACGTCGGGCTGAGGCGCGAGCTGCGCCGCTTCCCCTTCGTCCCCAACGATCCCGCCAAGCTCGACGCCGATTGCTACGAAGCCTTCAACATCCAGGTCGAGGGCCTCGCCAAGCGCATGACGGCCGCGCGTGCCGAAACGCTCGTCATCGGCGTCTCGGGCGGGCTCGATTCCAGCCACGCGCTGATCGTCGCCGCCAAGGCCTGCGATACGCTCGGCCGCCCGCGTGCGTCGATCCTCGGCTACACGATGCCCGGCTTCGCCACCGGCGACGATACCAAGGCCAACGCCTGGGCGCTGATGCGCGCGCTCGGCGTCACCGGCGAGGAAATCGATATCCGCCCCGCCGCGCGCCAGATGCTCGCCGACATGCAGCACCCCTTCGCCCGGGGCGAGGCGGTCTACGACGTCACCTTCGAAAATGTGCAGGCGGGGCTGCGCACCGATTATCTCTTCCGCCTCGCCAACCAGCACAACGGCTTGGTCGTCGGCACCGGCGATCTCTCGGAGCTCGCGCTCGGCTGGTGCACCTATGGCGTCGGCGATCAGATGAGCCATTATGCGGTCAACGCGGGCGTGCCCAAGACGCTGATCCAGTTCCTGATCCGCTGGGCGACCGCGACCGACCAGTTCGATCGCGAGAGTGATCGCGTGCTCGAAGCGATCCTCGCCACCGAAATCTCGCCCGAGCTGGTGCCCCCAGGCGCGGACGGCGCGATCCAGTCGACGCAATCGCGGATCGGGCCGTATGAGCTCCACGATTTCTTCCTCCATTATGTCGTGCGCCACGGCCTCGCGCCCGGCAAGATCGCCTTCCTTTGCTGGCATGCGTGGAAGGATGTCGAGGCGGGGCGCTGGCCGATCGGTTTTCCCGAACCCGATCGCCATGCCTATGATCTCGCCACCATCCGCAAATGGCTGGAAGTCTTTCTCCAGCGCTTCTTCGGTTTCAGCCAGTTCAAGCGCTCGGCGATCCCCAACGGCCCCAAGGTCTCGGCGGGCGGCAGCCTCTCGCCGCGCGGCGATTGGCGCGCGCCCTCCGACGGCGTCGCCGGCCCGTGGCTCGGTCACCTGCAACGCAGCCTCGATCAATTGCGCGAAAGCTGAGAGTTTCCAAACGGACTCTTGAGCCCTTTCCGTCATTTGCGCGTTTAGGCCCGCAATGGGCGCCGATCCTTCCGGCCCCGAAAGCGGAGTATCCTGTCATGGCAACCACCACCGAAACGCGTCCGAACACCCCCGCATCGGGCGAAACCAAGGCGAAGCGTTCCGCCGCCGTGAAGGCCGAGCCGCGCGCCGACAATGGCCGCTGGAAGAAGACCGCCGCGAGCGCCTCATCCGATGGCGCGGCCAGCCCGGCCAAGCCCCGTGCCGCCACCACGCGCCGCAAGCCCGCCGCGCGCGCCAAGGGCAGCGAATATTCCACAGGCGCGATGGTCGGCATCGCCGCCGCCGGCCTCGCGGTGGGTCTCGCCGCCAATGTCGCGCGCAAGTTCGCGGTGCAGGCGCCGACCTTGCTCGCCGGCGATTGGGATCAGGCACTCAAGGCCGAGCATGATCTCACGCTCAAGGTTTTCGATGCGTTGCAGGCGACCAACGAGACCAACACGACCAAGCGCGGCATGCTGCTGATGCAGCTCAAGCATGCGCTCGCCAAGCATGCGATGGAAGAAGAGAATGTCGTCTATCCCGCGCTCCGCGAGATCGGCGAGGTCGAAGCGGCCGACGATCTCAACAAGGATCACGGCTATGTGAAGCAATATCTCTACGAGCTGACCGAGATGCCCAAGGCCTCGATCGACTTCCTCCCCAAGGTCGCGCGCTTCCGCGCCGATATCGAGCGCCACATGCGCGAAGAGGAAAACACCTTGTTCCCGCGCCTTAAGAACCGCCTCTCGCCCGAGCGGAACAAGGAAATCACCGCGCAGATGAACAAGGAAGGCCTCAAGCTCGCCTGAGGCATCAAACGGGCGCGGTTGTGCCGCGCCCGTTTGGCTTACTGGTCCAAAAATCCGTTCGTCCCGAGCGAAGTCGAGGGACGTTGCGCAATGATCGAACGTGGCACGGACGACAATCGTTAAGCCGCAATCCCCGCACCCGCGAGCACAGCCAGCGTCAGCAACTCGCTCGCCGTCGCCGACATCGTCGCGACCTGCACGGGCTTCTCCATCCCGACCAGCATCGGCCCGATCACCGAATCGCTGCCGATCTCGCGCAGCAGCTTGGCGGAGATGTTGGCCGATTGCAGCCCCGGCATCACCAGCACGTTGGCGGGGCCGGAGAGTCGGCTGAACGGGTAATTCTTCATCACCTCCGGATTGAGCGCCACGTCGGGCGCCATCTCGCCCTCGAACTCGAAATCGGGCCTGCGCTCCTCCAGGATGGAGACCGCCTCGCGGATATTGTCGATCCAGTTGCCCGGCGGATTGCCGAAGCTGGAAAAGGAGAGGAACGCCACGCGCGGCTCGTGCCCCATCCGCCTGGCGACGGCGGCGGTATGTTCGGCGATCGCGGCGAGCTCCTTGGGCTCGGGCCGCTCGGTCACCATCGTGTCGGCCATGAAGATGGTGTGCGCCTTGCCGACGATGATGTGGATGCCGCAGGGGCGGCGCCCTTTGATCGGATCGATCACGCGGCGGATCTGGCTGAGCGTGCGCCCATAGGTGCGCGTCACGCCGCTGATCAGCGCATCGCCCTCGCCGAGTGCGAGCAGCAGCGCGCCGAAGATGTTGCGGTCCTGGTTGACCATCGCCTCGACCTCGCGGCGCAGATAGCCGCGCCGTTGCAGCCGGTCGTACAGATAGTCGACCATCCGGGGCACGAGCGGCGAGACCCGGCTGTTGTGCAGCTCGAACCCGGAAACGTCGTCGATCCCCAGCGCCTTGAGCTTCTCCGGCACCGATTCGCGCCCGACCAGCACCGGCGTGCCATAGCCGCCGTCGCGGAATGCGATCGCCGCGCGCAGCACCACCTCTTCCTCCGCCTCGGCGAAGATCACGCGCTTGGGATTGGCACGCGCGCCGGCGTGCGCCATCGTCAGCACCGATGTCGTCGGGTTGAGCCGCCCGCGCAATTTCTCGCGATAGGCTTCCAGGTCGGCGATCGGCGCCTTGGCGACGCCGCTCGCCATCGCCGCCTGCGCCACCGCGCTCGGCACGATCTCCATCAGCCGCGGGTCGAACGGCGCCGGGATGATATAATCCTCGCCGAAGCGCGGCGCGCGCCCCCCGTAGGCCGCCGCGACCTCCTCGGGCACCTGCTGGCGCGCGAGTGCCGCCAGCGCCTCGGCGGCGGCGATCTTCATCTCGTCGTTGATCGTCGTCGCGCGCACGTCGAGCGCGCCGCGAAAGATGAACGGGAAGCCCAGCACGTTGTTGACCTGGTTCGGATAGTCCGAGCGCCCCGTGGCGATGATCGCGTCGGGCCGCGCAAGCTTGGCCTCGGGCGGGGTGATCTCGGGATCGGGATTGGCCATCGCGAAGATGATCGGCTTGGGCGCCATGTCGCGCACCATGTCCTGGCTCACCGCGCGCGCCGCCGAAAGCCCGAGGAACACGTCCGCGCCGACAAGCGCCTCCTTGAGCGTGCGCCGGTCGGTGATCGCGGCATGCGCCGACTTCCACTGATCCATGCCGGTTTCGCGGCCCTGGTAGATCACGCCCGCGCGGTCGCACATGATGACGTTGTCCGCCGAAACCCCCATCGCCTTGATAAGCTCGGTGCAGGCGATCGCCGCCGCGCCTGCGCCGTTGACCACCACCTTGATGTCCTTGAACGCGCGGCCCGTGAGGAAGCAGGCGTTGATAAGTCCGGCGGCGGTGATGATCGCGGTGCCGTGCTGATCGTCGTGCATCACCGGGATGTTCATGCGTTCGCGCAGCGCCTGCTCGATCACGAAGCATTCGGGCGCCTTGATATCCTCGAGGTTGATCCCCCCAAAGCTCGGCTCCATCAGCGCGACCGCGTTGACGAACGCATCGACATCCTCGGTCGCCAGCTCGATATCGATCGAATCCACGTCGGCGAAGCGCTTGAACAGCACCGCTTTGCCTTCCATCACCGGCTTCGACGCCAGTGCGCCCAGATTCCCGAGCCCGAGGATCGCGGTGCCGTTAGAGATTACCGCGACGAGATTGCCCTTGGCGGTATAATCATAGGCCAGTTCGGGATTGGCCGCGATCGCCAGCACCGGCACCGCGACGCCGGGCGAATAAGCCAGGCTGAGGTCGCGCTGCGTCGCCATCGGCTTCGATGCGATGATCTCGATCTTGCCCGGCCGCCCTTCCGAATGGAACAGCAAGGCCTCGCGCTCGGAAAAATGGACGTTGCTGCCTTCGGACATCGGGGCTTCCTCTACGACAGGCCAGCCCGTAGCGCCTTGGGCTCCCCACGCAACCCGGCGTGCGGCTAGGCAGAGGCGAGCGCTTCGATTATGTTCGCGGTCATGAACGTCGAGCGCGGCAAATTCGAAGGCGAGGAGACGCCGGAAGAAGCGGCGGAGAAGGATGCGCGGGCGCGCGCCGAGATATCGGCCGGCCGCGTCTATTCGAACGAAGAGGTGGTCGCGTGGCTCAAGACGTGGGGCACGCCGGATAGGAAGCCGTTGCGTCGCCGATGGCCAAGGTAGTCTGGTCGGAACAAGCGGTCGTCAGTCTCAACCTGATCGTTGACTATATCGAACGGGATCATCCGCCTTCCGCGGCGGAGATCGCTTCAAGGCTCGTGGACGCGGCGCTGAGCCTCGAACATTTTTCCGATCGCGGCCGATCGATGGGCGGCAATGTGCGCGAGCTGGTGAAGGTCCGTCCCTATATCATCCGCTACGAAGTGCTGCCGGATGTGGTCCGCATTCTTCGCATCCGCCACGCCGCGCGCCTGCCGCTCGATCCATGACCGGCGCCCCCACCCCGATGATGGCGCAATATCTCGCGCTCAAGGCGCAGGCGCCCGATTGCCTGCTCTTCTATCGAATGGGCGATTTCTTCGAATTGTTCTTCGATGATGCCGAGCGCGCCGCCGCCGATCTCGATATCGCGCTCACCGCGCGGGGCGAGCATGACGGCAGGCCGATCCCGATGTGCGGCGTCCCCGCGCACAGCCACGAGGCCTATCTCGCGCGGCTGATCCGCGCCGGCCACCGCGTCGCGATCGCCGAGCAGACCGAGAGCCCCGAGGAGGCGAGGAAGCGCGGCGGCAAGACGCTCGTCAGCCGCGCGATCGTCCGCATCGTCACCGCGGGCACGCTGACCGAGGAGGCGTTGCTCGATGCGCGCGCGGCCAATTGGCTGGCGGCGGTCGCCGAGGCGGGCGGCGCGCTGGGGCTGGCGGCGTGCGACGTCTCGACCGGGCGGCTGGAGATCGCGGCGATCGCGCGCGATGCGCTGGAG
>NZ_CAHJXD010000105.1 GCF_903644055.1 Sphingomonas bacterium
GGCGGAGGCGCGCGCCGAAACCGCCAAGGCGGCGCGGGACAAGCAGGCGGCGACCGCGAAGGCCGCGCGCGACCGGCAGGCGGCGGAGGCCAAGGCGGCGCTGGGCAGGAATCCCGAGCGGCATTGGGTGCAACTCGCGGGCGGCGCGAACAGGGCGACGCTGCCGCGCGAATGGCAGGCGCTCAAGGCCCGCTATGGCGGCGCGCTGGCGGGACGCAGCCCGTGGACGATGCATTACCGCTACACCAACCGGCTGATGATCGGGCCGTTCGCGAGCGCGGCGGCGGCGCAGGACTGGGTCAACGACCAGCGCACCAAGGGCATCACGTCGTTTCGGGTGACGACGGAGGCGGGGACGAAGGTGGAGCCGGTCGATCCCGAATGAGCTGCCGGGAGTGAGCCATGGGGGAGTGAGGCCCTGGGCGAGCGATCCGGCGGCGAGCCGGGGGCGGCGCCATGCCGCCGCGCCGAGCAGCGCGCGCGACGCCTTCCAGCGCGATCGCGACCGGATCATCCACTCGATCGCGTTCCGCCGCCTCCGCCACAAGACGCAGGTGTTCGTGGCGCCCGACGGCGATCATTTCCGCGTGCGGCTGACGCACAGCCTAGAGGTTGCGCAGATCGCGCGGACGATCGCGCGCGCGCTGGGGCTCAACGAGGATCTCACCGAGGCGCTGGCGCTGGCGCACGATATCGGCCACCCGCCTTTCGGTCACGCGGGCGAGGATGCGCTGAAGGCGGCGATGACGCTGGCGGGCGGCTTCGATCATAATGCGCAGACGCTGCGGACGCTGACGCGGATCGATTCGCCCTATCCCGATCATCCGGGGCTCAACCTGAGCTGGGAGGTGCTGGAAGGGCTGGCCAAGCATAACGGCCCGGTGGCGGACGCGCCGTGGGCGCTGGCGGAGGTCGATGCGGATTGGCCGCTCGAGCTCGGCACGCAGCCTTCGCTGGAGGCGCAGGTGGCGGCGCTGGCCGACGATATCGCCTATGACAATCACGACATCGACGACGGCCTGCGCGCGGGGCTGCTCGATCTCGATGCGCTGCTCGCGGTGCCGTTCGTGGCCGAGGGATGGCGTGGGGTGACGGCGCGCTGGCCGGCGGCGAAGCGCGCGCAGCAACTCGGCGCGCTGATCCGCGACGGGATCGGGCGGATGGTCGGCGATCTGCTCGCCGAGAGCGAAAGGCGGATCGCGGCGGCGGGCGTCGCCTCGGTCGCGGAGGTGCGCGCGGCGGCGGGGCCGCTGATCGGCTTTTCGCCCGAGGTTGCGGAGGCGGAGCGCGGGCTCAAGCGCTTTCTCTATGCGGAGCTCTATCGTCATCCGCAGCAACAAGCGGTGGCGGACCAGGCGCGCGCGATCGTCGCGGGGCTGGCGGGCGCCTATCTCGCCGATCCGGAGCGGCTGCCGGCGTGGTGGCTGGCCGACCTGCCGCAAGCGGAGCCTGCGCGGACGCGGCACATCGGCGACTTCATCGCGGGAATGACCGATCGGTTCGCGATCGCGCGCTATCGCGAGATCGTCGGTCCGGTGGAGATGCCCGAGGGGATTTGAGCCTGGAGGCTGTCCTGTTCGAGCTGAGACGTCACCCCGGCCTTGAGCCGGGGTCCCGCTGCTTGGCCAGCGCTGAAGAAGAAGCGGGACCCCGGCTCAAGGCCGGGGTGACGAGAGTTTAACTTCAACAGGACACACCCTAAGCCATCGCTCCGCCGCGCAGGAGACGCCGGGCGCGGACGAACATTTCGAGGCGGGTGGCGGCGATCAGGCCGGCCGCGAAGGCCATCATGATGCCGGTGATCTTAAGGATGTTGAGCCCAAGCGATGCCGCCTCGTAGCGCAGGCCCTGCCGCGCGACGATCAGCAGCACGAAGAACAGCAAAGCGGCGGGCGAGACCTGCTGGTTGAGCGTGCCGGTGGCGGGATCGACGCTGATCCGCATCAGCTTACCGCGCCGCCAGCCGAGGCCCGCGCCGATCGCGGCGGCGAGCGCGAGCCAGACCCAGCCGAGCGCGTCCCGCGGCGGATATTCGAAGATGGAGAAGGCGAGCACCAGCGCGAGGAGCGCGGGGACGATCCACAATGTCTCGAGCCGCAGCCGACGCGCGCGGCGCATCCCGCGCAGCCGGAGCAGCAGCACGATGCCGACGATCACCGCGGTGATGATGTAGCTGATCGTCTGCGATTGCTGCGCGTGCATGAGTCCGCCCCCACGGTGTGTTATCGGACTATGGCGGTGGAACGCCGATGTCCAGCGATATCCTCCATCGCGTGGTAAGAGTGGGGCGGGAGGGTATCGCGCTTTCGATGGCGGGATACCCCTCCGTCTGGCTTCGCCAGCCACCTCCCCTTGCAGGGGAGGATCGTTGCCTGGAGGCTGTCCCGTTCAACTGAACGTCACCCCGGCTCAAGGCCGGGGTGACGGGAGTTTAATGTCAACAAGACGGGCTCTAGGGTGCCGGTGGAGGCTTGCCGCTGGCGTCCATTCTCTGCCCGAGCGTGGGGGGAACGATGGGCGCGGGCGGCTTGCCCTGCCCGTCCATTTCCGACGTGTTGGCCGCGATCGCGTTCAGCGCGCGATCCTGACTGCCGCTGGTGCGCTCGGAGGAAGGGCCGCCGCAGCCGGCGAGCAATAGGGACAGCGGCAGGAGGCAGGCCTTGAACATGATGACGGTCGCTCCCGCTTTCGGCTTCAACGAGCGGATGAGGACGATGGGTACAGTATCGGGGACAGCTTTTCTTCGATGCCTGTGGCGCTCGATAACTTCGTCACCCCGGACCGGTTCCGGGGTCCACCGTGCCCCGGATCTTGAGCTGACCAGCTATGTTCGACGGTGGATGCCGGAGCAGGTTCGGCATGACGCGCGCGCGGGGATGGGTTAGAGGCGCGCCTTTCCGCCAGCTTCTGGAACATCCCTTGCCGACGCTTCACGCCCGTTTCGCTGCCGACCTCGATGCCCTGCTCGACGGGCTGGTGCGCGATGGTGCGCTGCCGGGCGGGCTCGAGCGGCGAGGCGTCACGGTGGAGCCGCCGCGCGATGCGGCGCACGGCGATCTCGCGACCAACGCGGCGATGGTGCTGGCCAAGCCCGCCGGGACCAACCCGCGCGCGCTCGCCGCGCTGATCGCGCCGAAGCTGGCGGCGCTCGACCATGTCATAGGCGTCGAGGTGGCGGGGCCGGGGTTCCTCAACGTCCGGCTGACCGAGGAGACATGGGCCGCCGAGCTTGCGACGATCCTCGCCGAGGGCGGCGATTATGGCCGCGCGGACATCGGGCGGGGGCGGCGCGTCAACGTCGAATATGTCTCGGCCAATCCGACCGGGCCGATGCACATGGGGCATTGCCGGGGCGCGGTGGTGGGCGATGCGCTGGCGGGGCTGCTCGAATATGCGGGCTATGCGGTGACGCGCGAATATTATGTCAACGACGCGGGCGCGCAGGTGCAGACGCTCGCGCGTTCGGCATGGCTGCGGTATCGCGAGGCATTGGGCGAGACGATCGCGATCCCCGAGGGCCTGTATCCGGGCGATTATCTGGTGCCGGTGGGCGCGGCGCTGGCGGCGGAGTTCGGCGATCGTTTCAAGGACGCGCCTGAAAGCGAATGGCTCGACCTGTTCCGGAAGCGCACGGTGGCGCTGATGATGGAGCGGATCCGCGCCGATCTGGCGCTGCTCGGCATCGCGCACGAGGTGTTCGCCTCCGAAGCGGCGGTGCAGGAGGCAGGCAGGGTGGAGGCGGCGTTCGCGCGGCTGCGCGCCGACGGGCTGATCTACGAAGGCACGCTCGAGCCCCCCAAGGGCGAGCTTCCCGACGATTGGGAACCGACCGAGATGACCTTGTTTCGCGCGACCGCGTTCGGCGACGATCAGGACCGGCCGGTGCGCAAGTCCGACGGCGGGCTCACCTATTTCGGCACCGATCTCGCCTACCATGCGCAGAAAGCGGAGGGCGCCGATCTGCTGATCGACATCTGGGGCGCGGACCATGCCGGCACGGTCAAGCGCATCCAGGCGGCGGTGAAGGCATTGGCGCCCGACAAGCCGTTCGACGTCAAGCTCGTCCAGATGGTGCGGCTGCTGCGCGGCGGCGAGCCGGTGAAGATGTCAAAGCGCTCAGGGTCCTTCGTGACGCTCGCCGACGTCGTCGAGGAGGTCGGCAGGGATGTCGTGCGCTTCACGATGCTGACGCGGCGGGCCGATGCGCAGATGGACTTCGATTTCGCCAAGGTGGTGGAGGCATCGAAGGACAATCCGGTCTTCTACGTCCAATATGCGCATGCGCGGATCGCCTCGCTGCACCGGCGCGCCGACGAGGCGGGGATCGCGCTGCCCGAGGCCGATCTGGCGCTGCTCGACATGGACGAGCTGGCGCTGGTCAAGCTGGCGGCGCAATTCCCGCGGATCATCGAAGCGGCGGCGAACGCGCACGAGCCGCACCGGATCGCTTTCTATCTCTACGATCTGGCGGCGGCGTTCCACGCACTCTGGAACCAGGGCAACGACGATCCGGCGCGGCGTTTCCTGATCGCCGACGACGCGCCCAAGACCGCCGCGCGGCTGGCGCTGGCCGACGGGATCGGGCAGGTATTGCGCAACGGCCTGGGCGTGATGGGCGTCGCCGCCGCCACGGAGATGTAGCGATGGTCGAGATCCGGCGCGGCATGGGAGAAGCTTCGGGATCGGAGCGGCTGCCGTGGCTCGAGCCGGTGGAGGACGAGGATCAGGAGCCCTATCCGGAGAGCGCGCGCGGCTATGGCGGGGTGATCGTCACGATGATCGCGGTGCTGATCGGCATCACCGCGCTGACCGCCGGGATCGTCTGGTTCCGCCACCATCGCGCCGCGACCGC
>NZ_CAHJXD010000106.1 GCF_903644055.1 Sphingomonas bacterium
GAGAACGGACATAACGGCTTGCTCCTTGCCGTCTGTCCTACCGTTCAGCGTGGGTTTGTCGAATACGTAATCGCCTTATAATTAGGGTGCCGCTTCGCCGCACTCCCCCTCCACCAGCCTGCGGCTGGTCCCCCTCCCCGTGCCGGGGAGGAACTTCTAGGCGGCGGCTTCCAGCGCTTCGGTCGCTTCGAGCCAGCGCGCTTCGGCGGCTTCGAGCGCCGTCGAGACTTCGGCGCGGCGGCGCATCAGCTCGGTCATCGTCAATTTGGTGAGCGCGGGCTCGGCGCCCGAGGGATCGAACATCGCGCGTTCGACCGCCGAGCGCTGCGCGGCGAGCTTCGTCACCTCGGCCTCGGCGGCGACCGCCTGCTTGCGCAGCGCCTGGCCCTTTTCGCGTGCCTGCGCGGCGGCGCGGCGCTCTTCCTTCTTGTTGCCCTTCTTGCCGCCGCCGGAAGCGTCCTTCGACAGCACCTGCGCGGTATAATCGTCGAGGCTGCCCTCATATTCGCATGCCGTGCCATGATCGACGAGCACCAGCCGATCGGCGGTGAGGCCGAGCATGTGGCGATCGTGGCTGACGACGACGACCGCGCCCGAATAGGTGTTGAGCGCCTGGACCAGCGCCTCGCGCGCATCGACATCGAGGTGGTTGGTCGGCTCGTCGAGGATCAGCAGGTGCGGCGCGTCGCGCGTGATCAGCGCCAGCGCGAGCCGCGCGCGCTCGCCACCCGAAAGCTTGCCGACCTGAGTCATCGCCTTATCGCCCGAGAAGCCGAAGCGGCCGAGCTGCGCGCGCACGGCACCTGGGGTCGCACCCTTCATCGCGGCGGTCATGTGCTGGAGCGGGGTATCGCCGCCGTCGAGCTCCTCGACCTGATATTGCGTGAAATAGCCGATCTTCATCTTGCCGCTGGCGGTCTTCTGCCCCGCCATCGGCGCGAGCTGCGCGGCGAGCAGGCGCGCGAGCGTGGTCTTGCCGTTGCCGTTGCGCCCCAGCAGCGCGAGGCGATCGTCGGGATCGAGGCGGAGGTTGAGCCGCTCGAGGATCGGAGTCGCCGCATAGCCGACCGAGGCCATATCGAGCGTGATCAGCGGCGGCCGAAGCGGCTCCGGATTGGGGAAGTCGAAGCTCAGCGAGGGATCGTCGGCGAGCTCGGCGATCGGCTGCATGCGGGCGAGCGCCTTGACGCGGCTCTGCGCCTGTTTGGCGGTGCTGGCGCGCGCCGAGTTGCGCGCGATGAAATCCTTGAGCTTGTCGCGCTGCGCATCCTGGCTGGCCTTGGCGGCGGCGAGCTGTGCCGCGCGCTCGGCGCGCTGGCGCTCGAACGCGTCGTAGCCGCCGGGGTAGAGCGTCAGCTTGCCACGCTCGAGGTGGAGGATGTGATCGACGACGTTGTTGAGGAAATCGCGCTCGTGGCTGACGATCAGGATCGTCGCGCGATAGGTCTGGAGGAATTCCTCGAGCCACATCACCGCTTCGAGATCGAGGTGGTTCGAAGGCTCGTCGAGCAGCAGCAGATCGGGCTCCGAGAAGAGCAGGGCGGCGAGCGCGACGCGCATCCGCCAGCCGCCCGAATAAGAGTCGAGCGGCCTGCCCTGCATTTCCTCATCGAAGCCGAGCCCGGCGAGGATGCGCGCGGCGCGCGCGGGGGCGGCATGCGCGTCGATCGCGATCAGCCGCTCGTGCACCTCGCCGAGGCGATCCATGTCGGTGCCATGCTCGGCCTCTTCGAGCAGCGCGGCGCGCTCGATATCGGCGGCCAACACCGCCTCGACCGGGGTCGTCAGCCCGGCGGGGGCCTCCTGCGCGATATAGCCGATGCGCGCGCCCCGCGGCATATCGGCGGCGCCCTCGTCCGGATCGAGCAGGCCCGCGACGACGCGGACCAAGGTCGACTTGCCCGCGCCGTTGCGCCCGATCAGCCCCACCCGCGACCGCGAGGGCAGCGCGGCGGTGGCGCGATCGAGGATGGTGCGGCCACCGAGGCGCACGGTGATAGCGTTGAGCGAAAGCATGCGCGCGCCTCTACAGCATGCTGCGCTGCAACCCAAGCCGCGCTTGACCGCACGGAACCGGCGGGCCACCCGGCTCTTCCCGCTCGGAGATGACGATGCACGGTCTCGCGCTCAATTTCGTGTTGCTGCTGGGATCGGCGGTGGTGATCTATCTGTCGTGCGAATATTTCGTGAACGGGGTCGAGTGGGTGGGCCGCAAGCTCGCGATGGGCGCGCAGGCGACGGGCACGGTGCTGGCGGCGTTCGGGACCGCGCTGCCCGAGAGCGTGGTGACGTTGGTGGCGGTGGCGTTCGGGGGAACGGCGGCTTCGAAGGAATTGGGCATCGGCGCGGCGCTCGGCGGGCCGCTCGCGCTTTCGACGATCGCTTATGCGACGGTGGGCGTGGTGCTGCTCGCGACCCGGCAGCAGTTTCCCAAGGCGCTCGCCGCCCACGGGCGCTTCGATCGGCTGGCGCGCGACCAGCGCTGGTTTCTGCTATTGTTCGCCGCGAAGATCGGGCTGGGGCTGATCCTGTTCACGGGCAAGGCGTGGACGGGCATCCTCTTCCTGCTCGCCTACGGGCTCTACGTCCGCCAGGAGATGCGTGGGCCGGCCGATCCCGACGAGCAGGAGGCGCTGGAGCCGCTGAAGTTCGCACCGCGCGCCGAGACGCCCGGGCTGCTGCCCGCGCTGGCGCAGACGGGGTTGGCGCTAGTGGTGATCTTCGTCGCCTCGCGGATCTTCGTCGGGCAGCTCGAGCAGCTCGGGCCGGCGCTGGGGCTGCAACCGCAACTGCTGGCGCTGCTGCTCAGCCCGATCGCCACCGAGCTGCCCGAGACGATGAACGCGATCATCTGGGTGCGGCAGGGCAAATATGCGCTGGCGCTCGCCAATATTTCCGGCGCGATGATGATCCAGGCGACGGTCCCGACCGCGCTCGGGCTGTTCTTCACGCCATGGCTGCTCGGCCCGCCGCTGATCCTGGCGGCGGCGGTGACGGCGGTGGCGATCGTGGCGATGTACAGCATGTTCCGGCGTGGCTTCGCTTCGCGCAAGCTGCTCGCGGGGATGGGCGGGCTCTATGCGGTGTTCGCAGGGCTGCTGGTGGCGATGCATCTCGCCTGACGCCACCGCCGCCCGCCAAGCGCGCGTCGGCGGGTAAGCGGCGCATCACGCATCGCTGTCCTCGGCCAGCGGCAGGTGGAGCGTGAAGACCGATCCGCGCCCCTCCTCGCTGGTGCAATCGATCGTGCCGTGGTGCTGCGCGACGACGGTGCGGACGAACGACAGCCCCAGCCCCGCGCCGCCGACATCGCGCCGCCCCCGGCTTTCGACGCGGGTGAACGGATCGAACAGGCGATCGAGCTGATCGGCGGGAATGCCACGCCCCTCGTCGGCGATCCGGCAGCGGACCATCGGCGCGCCGTCGCGCGTGACCGTCTCGACGGTGCAGACGATGGTGGTGCCGCGATCGCTATATTTGATCGCATTGCCGATCAGATTGACCAGAGAGCGCGCGAGCAAAGATCGATCGCCGAGGACGAGATGCTCCTCGTCGTCCCCCACGGTCCTGACGCGTATCGCGCTTTTCGAGGCGAGCACCCATTGATCGTCGACCGCCTCGATCAGCAGCGCCGAAAGATCGAGCAGGTCCTGATTGGGCCGCGCCGCCTCGGCCCGCGCGAGCTGGACGAAATTGTCGGCAAGCTCCAGCGTGCGCTGCGCATAGCCCGCGATCCGCGCGCGCAACGTATCGACCGCATCCTTGCGCTCCAGCAACGCGAGGATCGAGGCCTGCGGCGAGCGCATGTCGTGCGTCAGCAATTGCAGCGCATCCTCGCGGTGGCGGGTGGCGAGGCGGATCGCGCTGATATCGGTGAGCCGCGCGATCGAGCCTACGGGTTCGCTCGTCGCATCGACCAGCGGCACGACGCGGACCACGAAGGTCCGCCCGTCGCCCGCCACGATTTCGCGATCGGCGCCTCCGTCGACCGGCGCCCGGGCATGCGCGGGCATGATATGATCGAGCAGCTCGGGCAGCCTCGGGCGACCGGCAAGGCCGACATCATCGAGCCTCGGCGCGAACAGCGCCTCGGCGGCGCGGTTGGCGAGCAGGGTGCGGCCGTCGCGATCGAGGATCAATGTCGCGTCGGGCAGGCCCTGGATGCTGTCGCCGAAGAAGCGGCGGAGATCGCGGACGCGTTCGATCGCGCTGTGCAGCAGGATCGTCTGGCGATCGATCACCTCGCGCAGCATGTGGTGCTTGCCCGATCCACCGCCCCGCCCCGGCAGCGGATCGGGTTCGAGCCCGAGCTGGCGCAGCTCGCGCGTCATGTAAGCGCTCGCCGCCTCGAGCCGCCGCCATGCCCACAAAGGATAGACGAACAGCAGGCCAGCGAGCGCCGCGGCCGGGGGGAACCAGATCCGCGCCCACAGCAGCAGCACCGCGCTGCCGCCCAACGTCGCCCCGATCAGCACCAGGCCGAGCAGGAGATTGAGCCGCGGCGATAGCAACAGCAGCGCGATCAGCAGGATCGAGAGCGGCAGGAGGCCATAGGCCAGCTCCGCGCGCGGCCCCGCGGGCCGGATCGTGCGATCGGCGAGCAGATCGTCGGTCGCGTTGGCGAGGATCTCGACCCCGGACATGGTGCCGACGGGGGTCGCATATTGATCGCCCTGCCCGTGCGCGGTGCTGCCGACGAGCACGATCTTGCCCGTGAACAGCGAAGGCGGCACCTCGCCGTTCAGGACGCTGGAAAAGCCGATCGTGCGGTAGCTGCCGGCGGGCCCGGCGAGGGGCAGCAGCACGGGCGCGGCGAGCGAGAAGCGATCGGCGGCAAGTGGATCGGCGGCCGTGCGCTCGAAGGTGGGCGACGCTTTCCCGCGCGCGCCACGATAGAGCAGTTCCGACAGATGCGGCCAGGTCTGGAGGCCGCCGCCGGCGAGCAAGGAGACGCGGCGAACGATACCGTCGCTGTCCGGCTCCAGCGCGGCATGCCCCGGCCGCGCCACCCGCGCGACGATCGGCACGGGAAGCTCGGCGGAGAAGGCCGCGCCATTCTTGCCGGGGACGTCGAAGGCGATCGGCAGGAGGATATCGCCCGCTCGGTGCGCGGCGGCGGCCAGCGCGGGATCGTCGGCACTCGGCTCGACGAACAGGACGTCATAGCCGATCGCGGCGGGCCGGGACTGCGCCAGCCGATCGAGCAGCCCGGCATGGATGCCGCGCGGCCAGGGCCAGCGCCCGATCGCGCCGAGGCTCGTCTCATCGATCGCGACGATGATGATCTGCGGGGCGGGCGCGCGCACCTGCGTGGCGAGCAGGGCATCGTAGATCAGCAGATCTGCGCGCTCGGCGACATGGGTGCGCGTCAGTCCCCAGACCGCGCCCAGCGAAACGAGCGCCACCAGCAGCCATTCGAGCAGCAACCGGCTGCCCGCCGCGACCGTGAGGCCGACCGCCGCGCGGAGAAACGCTGCGCCGCGACCGCTCAGAGCGGAACCGTCAGGCCATCCGCGCGCGTGCCGCCATGAGCCGGTCTCATTGCCCCTCGCCTCCGTTCAGCCGCTCCAGCCTGTAGCCGTAGCTGTAGACGGGCAGCAAGCGGAAGCCCGTCTCGGGCCGGAGCGCGAGCTTGACGCGGATGCGCGAGATGTGCGCGTCGAGCGTCCGGGTGAGCAGATCGGGATTTCGGCCCCACACCTTTTCGAGGATATAGGCCCGCGACAGCGCGCGATCGAGATTCTGGAACAGCAGCAGCGCGAGGCCGAACTCCTTGGGCGTGAGGACGATCTGCTCTTCGCCGATCATGACGCTCGTCGTTTTCTGTTCGAACCTGTAATTCTCGAAAGCCTCGATATCCTTTCCCTTCGAAGGGTAGCTGCGGCGGAACAAGGCGCCGACGCGCGCCAGGACTTCGCCGGTCTGTACCGGCTTCACGACATAATCGTCGGCGCCCATGTTGAGCGCCTCGACGATGTCGCGCTCCTCGCCCCGGCTGGTGACGAACAGGACGGGCGGGGCATGATCGATATGTTCGCGCACCCAGCCGAGAACCTCTAGGCCGGTGGTATCGGGCAAGTTCCAATCGAGGATCAGCAGATCGAACGTCTCGCGCTTCAGCACGGCGATCAGCTTTTTCCCGGTATTGTGGCAATAACAGATGTGCCCGGCGCGCTCCAGAACTCCCGATAGCTGTTCCGCAAGCACGGCTTCATCTTCAAGGATAGCGATACGCATCTGAGTGCCATTTCTTTCTGCTCTGGCCGGACGATCGACTTGGCTATGCCCAAGGGCCTCGGGATAGACAATCTGCATTTCACTGATCATGATCTTCCCCTGTCGATCAATATGCCGCAGTTTATCAACGTCTCATCCTCAAATCATCTTATCTCAAGATAATTTGCAGTTGTTTACCTCATTAACCCGATTTCATTATCATGTGACACAGATGCCGAACGTTGAACACATTGTTTGTGTAAACAATCGTAGCGATTGAGCCTTATGATCAATCAATGCTGGCGTCCCGCCGCTGGCAAGTATTTAGCGAGGGTGAGATAACGCAGGCAGGGGACCGGGGGACCGACGTGATGAATAGCGAGCATGATAAGATCTTCGGCCCGACATGGCCCGAAGCTGCACCGGCCGCCGCAATGTGCATTGTCGATCACTCCACCGTCTTAGCGTGATATGAGGCGGCACACCGGTTGTGATGGCGGATCGACAGAGGCTTAAGGCGCGGGGGGAGTCCCGCGGGCTTCGTCTACAGCTTATGTGGCTGTGGGTGCTGGTGGTGGTTTTGTATTTCGCGTGGGAGGCGGCGGG
>NZ_CAHJXD010000107.1 GCF_903644055.1 Sphingomonas bacterium
GTCGTCACCGCCTGCTCGACCGGCGCGCACGCGATCGGCGATGCCGCGCGGATGATCGCGATGGACGATGCCGACGTCATGCTGGCAGGCGGCGCCGAGGGCGCGATCTGCCCGCTCGGCATCGCGGGCTTCGCGCAGGCGCGCGCGCTGTCGACGGGCTTCAACGACACGCCGGAAAAGGCCAGCCGCCCCTATGACCAGGCGCGCGACGGCTTCGTGATGGGCGAGGGCGCGGGCGTGGTGGTGCTCGAGGAATATGAGCATGCCAAGGCGCGCGGTGCCAAAATCTATGCCGAGGTGATCGGCTACGGCCTTTCGGGCGACGCCTATCATGTCACCGCGCCGCATCCCGAGGGCGACGGCGCCTATCGCTCGATGCAGATGGCGCTCAGGAAGGCCGGACTGGAGCCCAGGGACATCGATTATATCAACGCCCATGGCACCTCGACCCCGCTCGGCGACGAGCTCGAGCTGAGCGCGGTCCGCCGCCTGTTCGGCGATGCGATGGCGAGCGTCTCGATGTCCTCGACCAAATCGATGATCGGGCATCTGCTCGGCGGCGCGGGTGCCGTGGAATCGATCTTCTGCATCCTCAGCATCCGCGACCAGATCGTGCCGCCGACGATCAACCTCGACAACCCCAGCGAGGGCTGCGCGGGCGTCGATCTGGTGCCCAACGTCGCCAGGCGGCGGCAGGTGCGCGCGGTGCTCAACAACAGCTTCGGTTTCGGCGGCACCAACGCCAGCCTCGTCATGCGCGCGATCTAGGGCGCGCTTGGCGGTCATGGCCAGGCGCCGGAAAGCATCGTTCCGCGGGCTCGGCTGCCTCGGGTTGATCCTGTTGATCGTCGCCGGGCTGATCTGGCTTCAGGTCTATCGCAACTGGACCGGCCCCGGCCCCGCCAACCATCCGACACCGGTCGTCGTGCCGCAGGGCTCCAGCCTCGCCGCCGCCGCGCGGACTCTGGAAAAGGCGGGCGTCGTGCGATCGACCACCGGCTTCCTCCGTTTCGCGCGTCGTTTCGGATCGAGCGAGCCGATCCGCGCGGGCGAATATGAGGTGCCCGCCGGCGCCAGCGCGCGCGCGGTGCTCGAGCTGTTGCAGAGCGGCCGGACGATCCAGCGTCTGGTGACGATTCCCGAGGGCATGCCCGCGATCGAGGTGTTCGAACGCATCGCACGCGAGCCGCTGCTCAGCGGCAAGCTGCCCATCCCGCCCGAAGGATCGGTGCTGCCCGGCACCTACAGCTTCCAGCGCGGCGAAGCGCGGCGCGCGGTGCTCAAGCGGATGCAGGATGCGATGCGGCAGACGCTCGATCGGCTGTGGATGACGCGCAAGGCCAACAGCGTCGTCGCGAGCAAGCAGGAGGCGCTGATCCTCGCCGCGATCGTCGAAAAGGAGACCGGCGTGCCGGCCGAGCGGCCGATGGTGGCGGGGGTCTATTCGAACCGATTGCGGAGCGGAATGCGGCTGCAGGCCGATCCGACGATCATCTACCCGATCACGCGCGGCAGGCCGCTCGGCCGCCGCATCAAGCTCTCCGAGGTGCGCGCGGTCAACGATTACAACACCTATGCGATGGCGGGGCTGCCCAGGGGACCGATCACCAATCCCGGGCGCGACGCGATCGCCGCCGTGCTCGCGCCCGCCGACACCCATGCGTTATATTTCGTCGCGGACGGCAAGGGTGGCCATGTGTTCGCCGACGATCTCAAGGACCATAACGCCAACGTCCAGCGCTATTACAACCTCCGCAAGGCACAGCGGACGCGCTGAGCCGCTTCAGTCGCGAGCGAAGATTTCGTCGTGCGGGATGGTTATGCCGAGCGACGGCAGCGCCACATCGGTCGGACGGAGGAAGCGGCGATCGTTCCATTCCTCGGGGCTGGCGCGCTGAAGGATGCGGACGCGCTCGATCGACGGATCGACCAGCACGATCGTGTCCACGCTCGCGAGCTGGCTATATTCGTCGAGCTTGACGCCTTCGTCCTCGCGACGGGTGCTCGGTGATAAGATCTCGAAGATCACGCGCGGATCGCTCAGCGCCTTGGCGTCGTCCGCCGTGGTGCGGCTGCAATCGACGGTGACATCGGGATAACGGGTCGATCGATGCGCGGTTTCGATCGCCATGTCCGATCCGAAGGGACGGCAGCCCGAACCCCGCAAGGTCAGCCCCAGATACCGATAGAGGTTCATCTGAACCCGCGCATGCTCGACCGAGCCTCCCGCCATCATCCGGATCACGCCGTTGTCGAGCTCCGCCTTGATATCGGAGCCGAAATCGATCCGCAGGAATTCCGCGGAAGTAAGCAGGCGCTGATCTGACTGCGTGGCCATTTCGGCAATCTACGCTTTCGGCGCGGACAAGAGAAGGGCCGGAGGATCGCTCCCCCGGCCCCAACTCGCTGGCGACTGGTCGGCGTGGATCAGAAATCCATGCCGCCCATGCCGCCCATTCCACCCATGCCGCCGCCGCCGGGCATGCCCATCGACGCCTTGTCGTCGGCAGGCGCGTCGGAGATCGCCGCTTCGGTGGTGATCAGCAGGCCGGCGACCGAGGCCGCGTCCTGAAGCGCGGTGCGAACGACCTTGGTGGGATCGATCACGCCGGCGGTGACGAGATTCTCGTAGACGTCGGTCTGGGCGTTGAAGCCCATCGTCGGATCGTTGCCCTCGAGCAGCTTGCCCGAGATCACCGCGCCGTCATGACCGGCATTCTGCGCGATCTGCCGCAGCGGCGCGTAGAGCGCCTTGCGGACGATATCGATGCCGCGCGTCTGATCGTCGTTGGCGCCCTTCATGCCCTCGAGCGACTTGGTCGCGTAGAGCAGAGCGGTGCCGCCGCCGGGAACGATGCCCTCTTCAACGGCCGCGCGAGTCGCGTGGAGCGCGTCGTCGACGCGATCCTTGCGCTCCTTGACCTCGACCTCGGTCGAGCCGCCGACCTTGATGACCGCGACGCCGCCCGCGAGCTTGGCAAGGCGCTCCTGGAGCTTCTCCTTGTCATAGTCGCTGGTGGTGTTCTCGATCTGGCGGCGGATCGC
>NZ_CAHJXD010000108.1 GCF_903644055.1 Sphingomonas bacterium
CCTTGAGCCGGGGTCCCGCTGCTTGGCCGACGCTGAAGAAGAAGCGGGACCCCGGCTCAAGGCCGGGGTGACGTTTCAGCTTGAACAGGACAACCTGTAGACCCGCACTTTCGCGAGTTTTCAACAAACTCACAGCGCCAGCGGCGTCCATTCCTCGCCCGCTTCCATCGGCGCGAAGATCTGGTCGATCATATGATCGGAGACGCCTTCGAGAGTCTGGGGATCCCAGCGCGGGGCATTGTCCTTGTCGACGAGCAGGGCGCGCACGCCCTCGATGAAATCGTTGCGCTGGCAGACTCGCGCGGCGACCGCATATTCGCGCGCCATCTCCTCGGCGAAGAAGGCGGTGTCGGCGCCGTCGAGGACGATGCGCAGCGAGACCTTGCACGCCTGCGGGCTCTTGGTGGCGAGAATTGCACGCTGCTCCCGCGCCCATTCCGATCCGTCGGCGGCGAGCGCGGCGAGCACGCCCTCACAGGTTTCCGATGCGAACAGCCGATCCACATCGCCGCGCCGCGCTTCGATCGCGGCGGGTGGCGGCGTTTCCGCGGCGCGCTCGAGCAGCGCTTGCGCGTCGCCCGGCGCGGCGATCAGCCCGGCCTTGAGCTCGTCCAGCTTTTCGGACGCCATGAAATGCGTTGCGAGGCCGAGCGCCTGGCACTCCGCGCCGTCGAGCCTGCCGCCGGTCAGTGCCAGATAAGCGCCGACGCGTCCCGGCAAGCGCGAAAGATACCAGCCACCGCCGACGTCGGGAAACAGCCCGATCCCGGTTTCGGGCATCGCGAAGCGCGTCCGTTCGGTGGCGATACGGTAGCGCGCGGGCTGGCTGATACCGACGCCCCCGCCCATCGTGATCCCGTCCATGAAGGCGACGATCGGCTTGGCATAGACGAACAGCAGGTGATTGAGGCGATATTCGGTAAAGAAGAAGTGCCGGGCCGCAACGCCGTCGCCGCGCCCGCTCTCGCAGATCGCGCGCACGTCGCCGCCCGCGCAGAAGCCCCGTGACGTCTTCGGATCGCCGTCCGGCGAGGGGGCATGATCGATCATCACCAGTTCGATCGCGGGATCCGCGCGCCATGCGAGCAAGGCTTCGGTCATCGCTTCGCACATGCCGAGCGTCAGCGCGTGGATCGCCTTGGGCCGATTGAGACGCAGCCGGCCGACCTTGCCCTCGATCGAAACGAGCACTTCGTCGGTCGGCAGGCCCGTCATTGGCGCGTCAGTTCGCGCCCGACGATCATCCGCATCACCTGATTGGTGCCTTCGAGGATCGAATGGACGCGCAGATCGCGCCAGAAGCGCTCGATCGGGTAATCCATCAGATAGCCATAGCCCCCGAACAATTGCAGCGCGCGATCGGCGATCGAGGAGCCGCTGTCGGTCGCGAGGCGCTTGGCCATCGCCGCGAAGCGAGTCTTGTCGGGCGCGCCCGCGGTGACCTTGGCGGCGGCGACATACAGCAAGGCGCGCGCCGCCTCGAGATCGGTCGCCATGTCGGCGAGCGTGAACTGCGTGTTCTGGAATTCGGCGATCGCCGTGCCGAACTGCTTGCGATCCCGGGTGTAGCCGATCGCTTCGTCGAGACAGCGCTGCGCCCCGCCCAGCGAGCAGGCGCCGATGTTGAGCCGCCCGCCATCGAGGCCCATCATCGCGAAGCGGAAGCCCTCGCCCTCGCCGCCGACGCGATTCGCCACCGGCACGCGCACGCCATCGAGGATCAGTTGCGCGGTCGGCTGCGAATGCCAGCCCAGCTTGCGCTCGGGCGCGCCGAAGCTGACGCCGGGCATATCCTTGTCGATCACCAGGCAGGAGATGCCTTTGGGGCCATCCTCGCCGGTGCGCACCATCGTCACATAGATGTCGTTGACCCCGGCCCCCGAGATGAACTGCTTGGAGCCGGTGACGACATAATCGTCCCCGTCGCGCACCGCCTTGGTGCGGAGCGCCGCCGCGTCGGAGCCCGAGGAGGGCTCGGTCAGGCAGTAGCTGGCGATCGTGTCGCAGGTGACGAGGCTCGGCAGATAGCGCGCCTTGATCTCGGCGCCGCCGAAGCGATCGATCATCCAGCTCGCCATATTGTGGATCGAGATGAAGGCGCTGGTCGATGCGCAGCCATAGGCCATCGCCTCCATGATCAGCGCCGCCTCGAGCCGTCCGAGCCCGATGCCCCCGCTCTCTTCGGAGACGTAGATCGATCCGAAGCCGAGCGCCGCCGCCGCCTTGACGACATCGCGCGGGTAATGGTGCTTCTCGTCCCACTCCGCCGCGAACGGCGTGATGGCATCGGCGGTGAAGCGCCGCGCGAGATCCTGGATCTCGCGCTGATCGTCGGTGAGGTCGAACTGGGTCATCGCCGCCGCGTCAGCCCATCGTCGGGATGACGAAGGCGTCGTTGATTCGGGCGGGCCCGCCATCCTCCGCGCCGCGCGGCAGCGCCGAACCGTCGGGCCAGCGCTGCGTCACGGTCTTCACCTTGGTGAAGAAGCGCACGCCTTCCATGCCGTGCTGGTTGGTGTCTCCGAACGCCGAACGCTTCCAGCCGCCGAACGAATGATAGGCCACCGGCACCGGGATCGGCACGTTGATACCGACCATGCCGACGTTAACGCGCTGCGCGAATTCGCGCGCCGCATGGCCGTTGCGCGTGAAGATCGCGACGCCGTTGCCGTAGGGATGATCGGAGGGCAGGCGCACCGCCTCCTCGAAGCTCGGTGCGCGGACGATCTGCAGCACGGGGCCGAAGATTTCCTCCTGATAGGTCGTCATCTCCGGCTTGACGTGATCGAACAGCGTCGGCCCGACGAAGAAGCCCTCCTCATGGCCCTGCAGCTTGAAACCGCGACCATCGACGACGAGCTCGGCACCCTCGTCGACGCCCATCTGGATATAGCCCTCGATCTTCGCCTTGTGCGCGGCGGTGACGACGGGGCCGTAATGCGCTTCCTTGTCGGTCGAGATGCCGACGCGCAACGCCTCGATCGCCGGGATCAACTTGGCGCGCAGACGATCGGCGGTATCCTCGCCGACCGGGACGACGACCGGCAGCGCCATGCAGCGCTCGCCCGCCGAACCGAACGCCGCGCCGCACAGATCGTTGACCACCTGGTCGAGATCGGCATCGGGCATGACGATGCCATGGTTCTTGGCACCGC
This sequence comes from Sphingomonas bacterium, assembly GCF_903644055.1. Taxonomy (GTDB): domain Bacteria; phylum Pseudomonadota; class Alphaproteobacteria; order Sphingomonadales; family Sphingomonadaceae; genus Sphingomonas_I. The sequence goes on from NZ_CAHJXD010000108.1 coordinate 3,156, forward strand.
CCATCGCCTGGACGCGCTTGCCGGCGGCGACGCCGCGCGAATAGACATATTGCGCGATATCGGAGGAGCCGACGAAGCTCACCGCCTTGATATCGGGATGATCGAGGATCGCATCGACCATCTCCTTGTCGCCATGGACGACCTGGAGGATGCCCTCGGGCGCACCGGCCTCGACCATCAGCTCGCCGAGCCGTACGGGCACCGAAGGATCGCGCTCCGAAGGCTTGAGGATGAAGGCGTTGCCCACCGCGACGGCGACACCGAACATCCACATCGGGATCATGCCCGGGAAGTTGAACGGCGTGATCCCCGCGACGACGCCCAGCGGCTGACGCATCGAGAAGACGTCGATGCCGGGGCCGGCGCCCTGCGTGAATTCGCCCTTCAGCGCATGCGGGATGCCGCACGCGAATTCGACGACCTCGAGCCCGCGCTGGATATCGCCCTTGGAATCGGCGATCACCTTGCCATGCTCGGAGGAGAGGAGGTGCGCGAGCTCCTCCATATTCGCCTCGATCAGCGCCTTGTAGTTGAACATGACGCGCGCGCGGCGCTGCGGATTGGTCGCGGCCCAGCCGACCTGCGCCTTGACGGCGGCGGCGACCGCGCGATCGAGATCGGCCGAGGTGCCCAGCGGCACGCGCGCCTGGACCTGGCCGGTGTTGGGATTGAAGATGTCGCCGAACCGGCCGGCCGCGCTTGTGTCGCCGCCAACCATATGATGCTTCACTTCACGGACCGCCGTAGCCATCATGATCTCCTGGATTTCGGCGTTCCCTTCGACCGTAATCGGAGATTCGACAAGCCCTTGACGCAGCGGGCGGGTGTCAAAGCAAGGCGCGCGCCGCGTCGAGACGATCGGCATAGGCCTGAATCACCTTGGCGGTGCGCCCGGCATAGAGGTTGGCATCGTCGAAACGCCGTTCCTCGATCGCCTCGCGCACGCCGGGCAGGGTCTTCGCGCCATAGCCGGTGAAGCGCCCGGGCGCGTAGATCAGATTCTTGTACCACGGGCGCCCCGGCAGCCCGCGATCGTCGATCAATAGCTGATCGATATCGCGCAGCATCGCGTTGAGCTTCGCGCGCGCGGCGGGGGCGAGCGCCGCGCCCTTCGCAGCATAGGTGGAATCGAACGCCATCGCGCTCACCTTCAGCCGATCGACCGCATCCTCGAGCGCCGCCAGCTCGATATGCGGGGTCGCCGCATCGATCGCCGGCGCGGCGACGGGCTTGAGCGGATCGGCGGCGAGCCGGTAATCGCCGGCGCCGACCATCCTGCCGAGCCTGCGATCGGCGGCGCGGCGGGTGTCGGCGAGCTTCTCGACCTCTTCGAGATAGGTCGCGACCGTATCGGCGAAGTCGCCGAAGCGCATCGGCGGCGTATCGGCATCCGCGATCCGCAGCACCGCGCGCCCGACCGCCTTGGCCAGCGTCGCGCTGTATTTCAGGCCCGGATCGTCGAACGTCGTATAGTGATAGAAGGTGTCGTAGGCCGAGTGATAGACCCCGCCCGACTCATCCTCGCCGCCGAAGCCGAAATCGATCGCAGGCAGGCCGAGATGCTGGAGGTAGGACGAATAGTCCGATCCCGATCCCAGCGCTGCGATCGGCACGTCGCCGCCCTTCTCCGCCGCCGCGACCATCGCCGGATCGGATCGCCCGCCGCCGCCGGCGCCCGCCACGCGATAGGAGGCGCGCTGGCGATCGAGCAGGCTGGCGCCCGTCTCGGGATCGCTGACGTCGCTCGCGATGCCGTTGGCGAAATGCTGGAAATCGTGGCTGCCCTCGGCGTGGAAGAAGCCGCGGCCGATATTGTCGCTGTTGAGATAGACGACCGCCTTGGCCTTGAGCTCGGCGGCATGGTCTTCGGCCCATTCGGTCGAGCCGAGCAGCCCCGGCTCCTCGCCGTCCCAGCTCGCGTAGACGATCGTGCGCGCCGGCCGCCAGCCTTGCTTGAGCAGGCCGCCGATTGCCTTGGCCTCGCCCAGCATCGCGACATGGCCCGAAAGCGGATCGGCCGCGCCGAACACCCAGCCGTCGCGATGATTGCCGCGCACCACCCACTGATCGGGCGTCCGCGCGCCCGGCACCATCGCGATGACATTGTACAGTGTCTTCATCGACCAATCGGACTTGACCGCGAGATGGACCTTCACCGTATCGTCGCCGCCGAAATGATAGGTGAAGGGCAATCCGCCACGCCAGCCGCCCGGCGCCACCGGCCCGCCGAGCCGCGACAGCAGCTTGCCCGCGTCGCCGTAGGACATCGGCAGCGTCGGGATCTTGAGGATCGTCGTGGCCGTCGCGCGCGTCAGCCGCTTGGCGCTGGCGGTCGCGCCGATGCCGGGCGTCAGCGGATCGCCCGGATAGGTCGTCATGTCCTGCACCGATCCGCGCTGGACGCCGTTGGCATTGCGCCAGCCGCCCTTCGGATAGACGTCGCCGCGGCCGTAGCCGTCGTCGGCGGGATCGGAATAGATGATGCAGCCCGCAGCCCCATGCTCCTGCGCCAGCTTGGGCTTGAGCCCCCGCCAGCCACCGCCGTAGCGCGTGATGACGATCTTGCCTCTCACGTCGATCCCGGCGCGGGCGAGCGCCTTGTAATCGTCGGGCATGCCGTAATTGGCATAGACCAGCGGTGCCGTGACATCGCCGTCGCCCTGGTAGGCGACATAGGGCGGCAGCGCGGCCGAGAGATCGGCAGTGCTCGGATCCTCGGCGACCGCGGGCTCCTGCCCGCCGAGCGCGACATGCTCGGGCGCGATCATCTCGACCGTGGTGGAGATCGGGGTGGGGTAGAGCACCTGAAAGGTCTCGATCCTCGCGTTCCAGCCCCATTGCCTGAACAGGCCGAGCACCATCTCGGCATTGGCCTTGTCGTGCGGGCTGCCGACATGGTTGGGCTGCGAGGATAAGGTGCGCAGCCAGTCGGTCAGTTCGGCGGGATTGATCTGGCTGTCGAACGCGCTCTCGATCGCCTTCTGGCCGATCGGCTGCGCTACCGCGTTCGCCGCCAGCGCCATCGCGCACACGCCCGCCAGCATCCGCTTCATCATGCTCGTCCCCTTGTTTCTCGATGGAGGGTGCGTCAGCGCGCGACGGCTTGCAACCGCGATCTCGGTGAGACCTTGCGAAGGGGTGACGCGCGCGACCGTGGCGGCTAGAGCGCTCGCTTCCTAGCTGGAGACGGTCCGCCCGCATGCCCACGCTCGTCCTCATCCGTCATGGCCAATCGGCGTGGAACCTCGAGAACCGCTTTACCGGCTGGTGGGACGTCAACCTGACCGACAAGGGTATCGAAGAGGCCGAGGCGGCGGGCGCGCTGATGGCCGCGAAGGGCCTCGATTTCGACCGATGCTTCACTAGCTTCCAGACGCGCGCGATCAAGACGCTCGATCTCGCTTTGGAGGCGATGGGGCGGCTGTGGCTGCCGGTGGAGAAGGACTGGCGGCTGAACGAGCGCCATTATGGTGGCCTCACCGGGCTCGACAAGGCGGAAACCGCCGCCCGGCACGGCGACGATCAGGTCAAGATCTGGCGCCGCAGCTTCGATACGCCGCCGCCGGTGCTGGAGGCGGGCGGGCCGTTCGATCTGGCGGCGGATCGCCGCTACGCCGGCATCGCCATTCCCGCGACCGAAAGCCTCAAGGACACGATCGCGCGCGTCCTGCCCTATTGGGAGAGCCGCATCGTACCCGTGCTGAAGCAGGGCGAGCGCGTGCTGATCTCGGCGCACGGCAATTCGCTGCGCGCTTTGGTCAAGCATCTCTCGAACATTCCCGATGCCGAGATCACCGGGCTCGAAATCCCGACGGGGCAGCCGATCGTCTACGAGCTGGACGAGGGTCTGGCGCCGAAGGATCGCTATTATCTGAGCGAGCGGTGAGGCTTATTCCCGCGAAGAAGGAGGTTGGCGCGTCGTGACCGTCCCCCTCGTCGGCATCGTCATGGGCAGCCGCTCCGATTGGGCGACGATGAAGCGCGCCGCCGAGACGCTCGATGCGCTCGGCGTCGCGCATGAGGCGAAGATCGTCTCCGCGCACCGCACGCCGAAGCGGCTCTACGATTATGCGACGGGCGCCGCCGATCGCGGTCTCAAGGTCGTCATCGCGGGCGCGGGCGGCGCGGCGCATCTGCCCGGCATGCTTGCCTCGATGACGCACCTGCCCGTGCTCGGCGTGCCCGTCCAATCCAAGGCGCTGTCGGGGCTCGATAGCCTGCTGTCGATCGTCCAGATGCCCGGTGGCGTCCCTGTCGGCACGCTGGCGATCGGCGAGGCGGGGGCGGTCAACGCCGGGCTGCTCGCCGCGCAGATACTCGCGCTGGCCGATCCGGCGCTGGCGGCGCGCGTTGCGGCGTGGCGCGCGGAGCAGACCGCGCAGGTGGACGAAGCCCCCGAATGATCCCGCCGGGGTCGACGATCGGCATCATCGGCGGCGGGCAGCTCGGCCGGATGCTCGCGATCGCCGCCGCCAACCTCGGCTATCGCACGCACATCTATGCGCCCGGGACCAGCGGCCCCGCCACCGAAGTCGCCGCGCAATGGACGCGCGGCGCGTATGAGGACGCCGATGCCGTGGCGGTGTTCGCGGCGCAGGTCGATGTCGTCACCTATGAGTTCGAGAATGTCGTGGTGGAGGCGATCGCCGGGCTGGCGGGCATCCGGCCTTCGGCGCGGTCGCTCGAAGTCTCGCAGGATCGCGTCGCCGAGAAACGTTTCGCCGAGGGGCAGGGCGGGCGGCCCGCCCGCTGGCGCGCGGTTTCCTCGGCGGCAGAGCTCGATGCGGCGCTGGCCGAAATCGGTGCGCCGGCGATCCTGAAGACGCGCCGCTTCGGCTATGACGGCAAGGGCCAGGCGCGGATCGGCGCGCCCGGGGAGGCGGCGGCTGCGTGGGAGGCGATCGGCGGGGCGCCCGCCGTGTTGGAAGCCATGATCGCGTTCGACGCCGAATTCTCGATCCTGCTCGTGCGGGGGGCGGATGGCGGCATCGTCGCCTGGGATGCGGTGGAGAATGAGCATCGCGAGGGCATCCTGCGGCGGTCTTCGGTGCCCGCTGCCGGTCTCATCGCCGCGCAGGCCGCCGAGGCGCAGGCGCTCGCCGCGCGGCTGGCGGGCGCTCTCGATCATGTCGGCGTGCTCGCCTGCGAATTTTTCGCGACCGCCGATGGCCCGATCTTCAACGAGATGGCGCCGCGCGTGCACAATAGCGGGCATTGGACGATCGAGGGTTCGCTGACCTCGCAGTTCGAAAACCATATCCGCGCAATCTGCGGCCTGCCGCTGGGATCGACCGCGCTGACCGGGCGCGGCGCCGAGATGCGCAACCTGCTCGGCGACGAGGCCGAGACGTGGGCCGCCATCCTAGCCGATCCCGCCGCGCACCTCCATCTCTATGGCAAGGGCAAGAGCCGCCCCGGCCGCAAGATGGGGCACGTTACGCGGGTTTGGTGACGCGGTAGGTTCAGGGGTTAGACGCGACAGAGTAGCTGGAGTTTATCCTGTTGAGGTTGAACTGTCGTCACCCCGGCCTTGAGCCGGGGTCCCGCTTGTTCTTCAGCGTTGGCAGGTAGCGGGACCCCGGCTCAAGGCCGGGGTGACGGTCAGCTT
>NZ_CAHJXD010000109.1 GCF_903644055.1 Sphingomonas bacterium
GCTCGGCCAGGCGCTGCTCGGCGCGGGGCCGCACCGCAGGCTGTGGATCGCCGGCCGCGCGCGCCGCGACGCGTGGAGCGGAGGCGACGCCTGCGAGCTTCATGTCGACGATGCCGCCTGGGCCGATTGACCCGCGCCGCCGACGCCCCTAAGCGCGTCCCCTCTCTAGGCGGCCCCTTCGTCTAGCGGTCCAGGACGCGGCCCTTTCACGGCTGAAACACGGGTTCGATTCCCGTAGGGGTCACCAACTTCTGGGACGCAAGCGTCGTCGGAGTTTCTTTGAACGCGCCTATGGCGCGTTGGCCGGCGCCGCCTGAAACTCGCCCTTCCGCGAGTTTCCAGACAGACTTTCAGGCCTCCAGAAGGCGGCGCTGGATCTGGCCGGTGGCGGGCGTGCGCGGGAGGCTCTCGACCACTTTGAGCCGGCGCGGGTGCTTGTGCGGCGCGAGCGATCCCGCGCAATATTGCCGCAGGGCCTCGATCGTCATCGTCTCGCCGGCGCGCGGCACGACCAGCGCGGTCACCACCTGGCCCCAATCGGGATCGGGCACGCCGATCACCGCCGCGTCGGCGAGCGCGGGATGGCCCTGGAGCACCGATTCAACTTCGGCGGGGGAAATCCATTCGCCGCCCGACCGGATCAGGTCCCCGGCCCGGCCGACGATCGTGCGATACCCCTCGTCATCCACCTCGGCGAGGTCGCCGGTCCTGAAGAATCCGTCGGTGAAGGCGTTCGCGGTCGCCTCCTCGTTCCGGAAATAGCCGCTGAACAGATAGGGGCTCTTGACCATGATCTCGCCGTCGTCGCCCTCGCGGAGGATCACGCTCGGGCTGGGCAGGCCGACCGCGCCCGGCTTCCGATCGATATCCTCGGGCCCCATCGTGCAGACCAGCCAGCCTTCGGTCGAGCCGTAGGCGATCGAGATGGGGATGCCCGGAAAGGCGCCGCGGATCGCCGCGACGAGCTCGGGCGTGACCTTGGAGGTGCCGGTCTCGGCGGCGCGCAGGCAGGAGAGATCATAGCCCGCGCGATCATGCTCGACGATGCGCCGCCACACCACCGGGATCGCGCGCAGCACGTCCGAGCGGTGCCGGTCGATCGCGCGGATGATCGTCTCGGCATCGGCCTTGTCGATATAGACGACGGCGGAACCCTGCACCCACCAGGTGAGCGCGCGCGACCAGTTCGCCATATGGAATTGCGGGAACATGATGATCGTCGGTTTCGCAAGGTAGGGGCTGCCCGCCCCGGCGCGCAGCCGCTGGGTGCGATGCGAAAGCAGGCATCCCTTGGGGCTGCCGGTCGTTCCGCTGGTATAATACATGACGACCGGATCGTCCTCGAACACCTGCGGCAGCGGCAGGGCCGCGGCCGGCGCTCGCGTTGACAGCGCCTGGATGGTCGTCCGCCCGGATGCCTCGTCGCCCATCACCAGCTTCGGCTCGCAATGGGCGAGCAGGCGGTCGATCTCCTCGGAGGTCGCCTTGGGGTTGAGCGGCGTGAAGATCGCGCCGACGAACGCGCAGGCGAAGTGAACGGCCATCGCATCGATGCACGTCTCGGCGATCCACGCCACCCGGTCGCCGCGCTGGACGTCGGCGGCGAGCATCGCCTGCGCGAGCGCATCGGCGCGGGCCTCGGCGTCGGCGAAGGTGATCGAGCGGTCGCCATGCCACGCCGCCACCGCGCGCGGCACGCGGAAGGCCGCGGTGCGCAGGATATCGCCGACCAGCAGCGGGCTCGCCGTCATCGCTCCTCTCCGGCGGCCGTCAGACTGCGACCGTTTCCGTTTCCCTGGCGATACCCGCCTCCATCGTGACATCCTTGATGACGCCGAACTTGTGATAGCTCCCCAGATGATCGGTGAGATAGTCGGGCGCCTCGCCGGTCTTGATGAACCAGCCGGTCGGGCACATCGTCAATATCTCGACCATCGAGAAGCCGCGCTTCTCGTCCTGTGCCTTCAGCGCCGAGGCGATCATCTTGCGCGTCTTGAAGAGGTTGCCGGCATTGTTGGTGGCGCCGCGCGCGAGATAGGCGACCCCTTCCAGCGGCGCCAGCATCTCGGTCATCCGGATCGGGTAGCCGTGCTTCTTGGGATCGCGCCCCTCGAGCGAATTCTTGGTGCGCTGGCCGAGCACCGTCGTCGCGGTCATATGCCCGCCGGTTTCGCCGAACACGCCATTGTTGAGCATGATGCAGGTGATGTTCTCGCCACGCGCGGCGGTATGGATCACCTCCTGCAACCCTTCGTTCACCATGTCGCCATCGCCCTGCATCGTGAAGACGATGCTGTCGGGCCGGGCGCGCTTGAACCCCGTGGCAAGGCTCGGCGCGCGGCCGTGCAGCGCCTGCAGCATCTCGACATCGAGCCCCGGCGAGAAGGACGTGTAGCAGCCGATACCGAACACGCCGACGGTGCGGGCGGTGAGGCCGAGCTCGTCGATCATCTCGACGACCGATCGCATCGCCGCCGGCTCGCCGCAACCCGCGCAAAGCTTGTGCGCGCCGGGCAGCATCAGCGGCGGCGCGAAATCGTCGATCAGCCTGGCAGGCCGGGAAGGCGCCGTATCGGTCTTGACCACCATGTTCATGCCGCAATCTCCTGCCCAAGCCGCGCCATCGCCGCGCTGATCCGCGCCTCGACCTTTTCGGGCGTCAATTCCGGCGCGACTCCGAACCCCGAGGAATCGAAGCTCAGACCCCCGATCGATTCCGCTTCGCGGTCCCGTACCGACAGAAGCACGTCGTCGATCATCTGCCCGGCGTTGAGTTCGTAGACGCCGATCGCGCGCGCGCTGCGCGTGGCGGCGACCAGCGCCTCCTTCGGGAAGGGCCATAATGTGATCGGCCGGAAGAAGCCGACGCGCACGCCGCGCTCGCGCATCCGCCCGACGACATAGCGCACGATCCGCGCCGGCGTGCCATAGGCCGCGACGACGTAATCGGCATCCTCGCACCATCCCGCCTCGTACATCGGCGGCACGGCGGCGCGCACCCCCGCGATCTTGGCGCCGCTGGTTTCCAGATATTGGCCGTAATTGACCCACACCGGCGCGTTGCGCTTGGTCGTCATGATCGACGAGAGGATCCGCGCGTTGCCCGTGCCGCTGGTCGAGCCATCGAGCATCCAGTCATTGGCGGGAAGCGCACCGAAATCGGCCGGCCCGGTCTCCACCGCCTCGATGACGTGGGCGAGATAATAGTCGCCCATGAACATCACCGGGTTGCGGGTGAGATCGGCGATGTGAAAGGCTTGCTGGATCAATGTCACCGCCTCCGCGATGCCGGCCGGCGCCAGCACGACGGTGCGATAATCGCCATGCCCGCCGCCGCGCGTCGCCTGATAATAATCGCCCTGGCCGCGCGCCATGTTGAGCACCACCATCGGCACGCGCGCAAAGCAAAGCTCCGCGATCGATTCCTGCATCAGCGACAGCCCCTGGCCGACCGAGCCCGTCGCCGCGCGCAGGCCCGCCGCCGCGGCACCCCACGCCATGCCGATCGCCTCCAGCTCGCTCTCCGCATTGACGCAATCGCCGCCGACGTCCGGCAACAGCCGCGCCATGCCCTCCAGAACTTCGGTGAACGGCGTCATCGGATAGCCCGCGAAGAAACGGCATCCGGCCGATACCATCGCATGCGCCAGCGCATCCGACCCTTCCAACAGCTCCACGCTCATGCCATTTCCTCCTCGCCGACGGGGACGGGTTCGTCGTAGCGCCACACCTGGAACACGAAATCCGGACAGATCAGCGCGCAGGCGTGGCAGGCCGTGCAGCCGGGCTCGAGCTCGGGGTACAGATAGCCCATGGCGTTGCGCTTGTCGGTCGTCATCGTCAGCACGCCCGGCTTGCAGGCGTCGATGCACAGGTCGCAGCCCTTGCAGCGATCGACATCGATCACCAGCGTGCCGCGGGAGACTTTGCGCGCTTCGCTCATGCCGCTTGCTCCAGTGCCGGCCAGGCCGGGCAGGCATAAGCCGCGACCGCCTCGTACCCGAGAGTCAGCGCCCGCCGGTTGGCGTCCGCGAATTCCCGGCGATAGGGCGGCAGCACTTCCTCGCAGACGGCGTGGAGCGCGCCGAGCGTGACGATGCCGGTCGCCGCCGTGAACGCGCCGAGCGCGACCATCGAGCCCGCCTGGCCCATGCCGGCGTCGGCCGCCATCCCCGTCGCGGCGAGCGGCACGATGGCGCCGTCATAGCCGAGAAGCGGCACATCGAACACGCTCGTGTTGACGAGCAGGAGCCCGCCCGGCCGCAGCTTCGCGGCGACATCCGGCCAACCCTTGGGATGCATGACGATCGCCGCCCAGGCATGATCGATCACCGGTGGGGTGAAGAGGCTGTCCTCGCCGATCACCACCGTCGCGTCGGTATCGCCGCCGCGCATCGCCCCGCCATAGGTGCCGAACATCAGGACGCGGCGGCCCGAGCGCATCGCGGCGGTCGCCAGCGTCTTCGAAGCAAGCTGCACACCCTGCCCGCCGATACCCGAAAACAATATCTCGCGTTCCACCACGCTCTCCCGTTATCGTGGCCGGCTACCATTTGACTAGATGAGTGTCTAGCCAATCCTGGCTGGCATTGCGGCGAAGGCCAGCATCCGCCGCGCGGTCGCGGCAATGGCGATCTCCGTTTCCGACGGCCGCCACACGGTGGCCCCGGCGGTCGCCAGATATTCGATCTCGGCGACAATCATCGCCGCCTCCACGCGCACGTCGGGGGCCTCGTCATTGGCCGGGTCGTCGCGGAGCTGGTGGCACAGCAGCCTCGCCAATCGGTCGCGATGCCCGCGATGGAGGCCGGTTCCGACATCGTCATGGACGAGCGCCGCCCGGTAAACCGCCAGACTTCCCTTGGCGCGCTTGAACCCCTCGGTCACGCGTTTCAGCCAGCTTGAAAGCGCGGCGAGGTTCGGAGGCGAGCCGGGATCGAGCTGCGCGAAGAGCCGGGCCTGGCCCTCCCAATCCTCGACCACGAGCGCCACGAGCAGCATCTGCATGCCCGCGAAATGCTGATAGACGGTCGCGCGCGAGACCGACGCCGCCGCCGCGATATCGTCCATCGCGGTCGCCTCCACGCCACGGCCGAGCAAGACGGGCCGCGCCGCGGCGAGGATCTTCCGCCGTGTGGCTTCGCGATAGGCGGCCCTTTTCGAGGGGCGCGCGTCAGGCACCGGATCGCGCGCCACCAGAATAGATTTCCGCTCCATCACATCCGCCGTCCCGACGCCCGGCGCCGTTGGCGGCGCAGGCCTTCGCTATCGCCATGGTCCTGCATCTGGATTGGACATTTGTCTATCGAGCGATCATTCCGCCAGCAGGTCGCGTGTCTCGGGATGCCGATCGACATAAGCGGCGACGAATGCGCAGAGCGGGCGGATCGTGAGGCCCTTGGCGCGCACATCGGCGAGCGCGCCCGCGATCAGGCGGGTGCCGATGCCCTTGCCCTCCAGCGCCTCAGGCACTTCGGTATGGGTGAAGGCGAGGACATCGCCTTCGCGGCGATAGACGGCGATCGCGGTGTGGCCGTCCGCCGCCAGTTCGTAGCGGCTCCGTGCGCTATTGTCGTGGACCTCGCTCATGACCTGTCACGCCGTCCCAGCAAACGCAGCCGCAGCGCGTTCAATTTGATGAAGCCCGCCGCGTCGCGCTGGTCGTACGCTCCCTGATCGTCCTCGAAGGTCACGACCTTTTCCGAATAGAGCGTGTTGGGGGATTTGCGACCGATGACGTGGACGCCGCCCTTGTAGAGCTTGAGCCGCACCGTGCCGCTGACCTTCCGCTGGCTGTGATCGATCGCCGCCTGCAACATCTCGCGCTCGGGCGAGAACCAGAAGCCGTTGTAGATCAGCTCGGCATAGCGCGGGGCGAGCTCGTCCTTGAGGTGCGCGGCGCCGCGATCGAGCGTGATCTGCTCGATGCCGCGATGCGCGAGATGATAGATGGTGCCGCCCGGCGTCTCGTACATGCCGCGCGACTTCATGCCGACGAAGCGGTTCTCGACCAGATCGAGCCGGCCGATGCCATGCGTCTTGCCATGGTCGTTGAGCTTGGCGAGCAGATCGGCGGGGCCGTAGCCGATGCCGTCGATCCCCACCGCGTCGCCGCGCTCGAAATCGACCGTGATGATCTGGGGCGTGTTCGGCGCATCCTCGGGATTGTCGGTGCGCGAATAGACGTAATCGGGTACCTCCTCCCACGGATCCTCGAGCACCTTGCCCTCGGACGAGGTGTGGAGCAGGTTGGCGTCGGTGGAAAAGGGGCTTTCGCCGCGCTTGTCCTTGGCGACCGCGATCTGATGCGCCTCGGCATATTCGATCAGCCTGGTGCGGCTGGTGAGATCCCATTCGCGCCACGGGGCGATCACGCGGATATCGGGGGCAAGCGCATAATAGCCGAGCTCGAAGCGGACCTGGTCATTGCCCTTGCCGGTGGCGCCATGGCTGACCGCATCGGCGCCGACCATCCGCGCGATCTCGATCTGGCGCTTGGCGATCAGCGGCCGCGCGATCGAGGTGCCGAGCAAGTAAAGCCCTTCGTAGAGCGCATTGGCGCGCATCATCGGCATGACGTAATCGCGAACGAATTCGTCGCGCAGATCGTCGATGAAGATATGCTCGGGCCTCACCCCCATCCGCTCGGCCTTGGCGCGCGCGGGCTCCAGCTCCTCGCCCTGGCCGAGATCGGCGGTGAAGGTGACGACCTCGCAGGCGTAGGTTTCCTTGAGCCATTTGAGGATGACGCTCGTGTCGAGCCCCCCCGAATAGGCCAACACCACGCGCTTGACGTCGCTCATCTCGTCCCGGACTCCTGCTGAACCGCGCCTCCCTAGCGGCAACGCCCGCGCTTTGCAGCCATGATGAGATGTCAGCGCCGCAATATGCGTGTCGTCCGAGACCTACGCCCGCAACACGACTCGGCGATTACGCCGATCATGCGGTACTTTGCCGCCGTACGACAGGAGATGATATGAAGCTGCTGCTTGCAGGCGTCGCGCTTTCCAGCCTCTGCGCCACCGCGCTGATCGCCCAGGATGCGCCCCCGCCCCCTCCGCCGCCGGGCCTGCACGGGCCGGGCAAGGCGATGAAGCCGATCACGCGCGCCGAGGTGCAGGCGATGGTCGCCGCGCATTTCGCCGAACTCGATGCCAACCATGACGGCAAGGTCACCAAAGCCGAGTTCGATGCCGACGAGGCCAGGCGCCGCGCCGAGATGGATAGCCGGCGGGCGGCGCACCGCGATCAGGAGTTCACCAAGCTCGACGCCAATCGCGACGGCGCGCTTTCGAAGAGCGAATTCGACGCGCCGCCGCCCAGGCCCGCAGGTGGGCCGGACAGGCCGCCGCCACCGCGCGGCGGCCCGGGCATGGGCCCGATGCGCGACCACGGCATGATGATGGTGGGCCCGCGCTGGTTCGATCGCGCCGATGCCAACCATGACGGCGCGGTGACCCTGGCGGAGGCGCAGACCGCCGTGCTGGCGATGTTCGACAGGCTCGACGCCAACCATGACGGCACGATCACGCCCGACGAGATGCGCGCGATGTGGACGCGCGGCCCCGGTGGCCGCGGCGGTCCCCGAGGGCCGGGTGGCGACATGCCGCCGCCGCCGCAGCAATAAGCCGCATATTCCCTCCGCCGTCACCCGAGGCAAGTTCGTGACGGTGGGGGGATGAGTGGAAGGCTCGTTTCTCCGGCCTGTCAGGCCTGGGCTTCCATGGCGGCCGCAGCTTCCCGATCGCGCTCCGCACGGCTTTTCTTCTCGGACGTGGACTTGAGCTGGCCGCACGCCGCCATGATGTCGCGCCCGCGCGGCGAGCGGACGGGCGCCGAGATCCCCGCCTTGAAGATGATGTCCGAAAAGCGCGCGATGCGATCCGGCGCCGAACATTCGTAGGCGCTGCCCGGCCAGGGATTGAACGGGATCAGATTGACCTTGGCGGGGAGCTTGTAGGCGCGAAGCAGGCGGACGAGCTCGCGCGCATCCTCGTCGCTGTCGTTCTTGTCCTTCAGCATGACATATTCGAAGGTGATGCGCCGCGCATTGTTGGCGCCCGGATAGGCCGCGCACGCCTCCAGCAACGCCTCGATGCCGTACTTCTTGTTGAGCGGCACGAGCTCGTCGCGCACCGGCTTGGTGACGCCATGCAGCGACACCGCGAGATTGACCCCGATCTCCTCCCCCGCGCGCGCCATCATCGGCACGACTCCGGAGGTGGAGAGCGTGATCCGCCGCTTGGAGAGCGCGAGGCCGTCGCCGTCCATGATGAGCTTCAAGGCGTCGCGGACCTGATCGAAATTGTACAGCGGCTCGCCCATCCCCATCATGACGATATTGGTCAGCAGGCGCCCCTCCGGCTGGCTCGGCCATTCGCCGAGCGCATCGCGCGCGAGCATCACCTGGCCGACGATCTCGCCCGCGGTAAGGTTGCGGACCAGCCGCATCGTACCGGTGTGGCAGAAGCTGCAGGTCAGCGTGCAGCCGACCTGGCTCGAGACGCAGAGCGTCCCCCGATCGGCGTCGGGGATGAAGACCATCTCATAATCCTGCCCTCCCTGCCCGTCATTGGCATCGGAGCGCAGCAGCCATTTGCGCGTGCCGTCGCGCGAAACCTGCGCCTCGATGACCTCGGGCCGGCCGATCACGAAGCGTTCGGCAAGCCACGGGTGCATCGTCTTGGAGATGTCGCTCATCACGGCGAAACCGGTGGCGCCGCGATTGTAGATCCAGTGCCAGAGCTGCTTGGCGCGCAGCTTGGCCTGCCTGGCATCGAGCCCCGCCGCGACGAGCAGATCGCGCATCGCCTCCCGCGGCAGGCCGAGCAGATCGACGCGGCCATCGGCGCGCGGCACCTCGGCGCGCGGCACGGGCACCGGATCGATCAGGCCGGGGGAAGGCATCAATGCGTTCATTCGGACGCCACTTAGAAGGGTGGGTGCGTCTTTTCCAGCAACCTCGTGGCACCCGCGCAAACAAGCCTCTGGCGAAGGGCCATGGCCGCGCTATAACCTTCGTCCGGGACGGGAGCGTGGGCAGGACATGAAAGCGACGATCGAACGAGCAACGCTGCTGAAGGCGCTCAGCCATGTCCAATCGGTGGTCGAGCGGCGCAACACGATCCCGATCCTCTCCAACGTGCTGCTGGAAGCGACCGCCGGCGGCGCGCTGAAGCTGATGGCGACCGACCTCGACCTTCAGTTCGTCGAGACGATCTCCGCGCAGGTCGAGACCGCGGGCGCAATCACCGTGCCCGCGCACACCCTGTTCGATATCGCGCGCAAGTTGCAGGAAGGCAGCCAGGTCCAGTTGACCGCGGCCGAGGGCAAGATGCTCGTCACGGCGGCGCGCTCGCGGTTCAACCTGCAAACCCTGCCGCGCGACGATTTCCCGGTGATCGCCGAGGGCGAGCTGCCCACCCGGTTCGAGCTGCCCGCCGAAACGCTCAAGCAGATCATCGACAAGACGCGCTTCGCCATTTCGACCGAAGAGACGCGCTACTATCTCAACGGCATCTTCCTCCACGTCTCGGACGATGCGACGCCGGTGCTCAAGGCGGCGGCGACCGACGGCCATCGCCTCGCGCGCGTCACCGTGCCGCGCCCCGACGGCGCCGAGGGCATGCCGGACGTGATCGTGCCGCGAAAATGCGTCGGCGAGCTGCGCAAATTGCTCGACGAGGTCGATGGCTCGGTCGAGGTGTCGCTGTCGCCGACCAAGGTCCGCTTCGGAATGGGATCGGCGATCCTCACCTCCAAGCTGATCGACGGCACCTTTCCCGATTACAATCGCGTCATCCCGACCGCGAACGACAAATTGCTCAAGATCGATCCGCGCAGCTTCGAGGATGGCGTCGATCGCGTCGCCACCATCGCCAGCGAGAAGACCCGCGCGGTGAAGATGAGCCTCGACAAGGACAAGATCACGCTTTCGGTGACCAGTCCCGAGAACGGCACCGCCGCCGAGGAGGTGCCCGGCGATTATGGCGCGCAGGCGTTCGATATCGGCTTCAACGCGCGCTATCTGCTCGACATCCTCGGTCAGATCGAGGGCGACACGGTCGAGGTCCATCTCGCCGACGCCGCCGCGCCGACATTGATCCGCGAGAATGACAAGGCGCCCGCGCTCTATGTGCTGATGCCGATGCGGGTTTGAGCCCGAGCCGGAGATCGCTTCCGACGCCCGATGATAATCCTTGCGCCGGTAAGGAAAAGCCTTACTTTGGCGGGATGATAGAAAGCCGCATCACCAGCAAGGGGCAGACGACGGTGCCGCGTGCGGTGCGTGCCGCTTTGGGCCTGCACGAAGGCGAGAGGGTCGCTTACGAGATCGAGGGCGATCGCGTCGTGCTGACGCGGGTGAAAGCCTCGCTTGATCCATTTGAAAATCCGTTCGCGATGTTCACCGAATGGGCGGACGAAATCGACTGCGAGGCGTTCGACAATCTTTGAGATCGGCGACGTCGTCCGCGTGCCGTTTCCCTTCGTGGAGCGCACCCGCCTGCGGGCGCGGCCCGCGCTGATCGTCAGCGGGCCGGTCGGTCCCGACGGCGCATTGCTCTGGTCGTTGATGATCACCAGCGCTCGGCGCGGGCGATGGCCGGGCGATATCGCGATCGGTGGCGACCACGCACGCTACGGCCTGCCGGTGCCCTGTTTCATCCGGACGGCGAAGATCGCGGCGCTGGAGGCATCGGCGATCGAGCGGCGGCTCGGCCAACTGCCCGCCGACCTTTCGGACGAAGTGAAGCGAGAGATACGAGACGCGCTTGGTTGGCGCTAATGCCGCTCGCCCGCCTCGCCCTCACCGATTTCCGCAACCATGCCGAAGCGCGGGTCGCGCCTGGTCCCGGCTTCGTCATCCTCACCGGCGAAAATGGCGCGGGCAAGACCAATATTCTCGAGGCGGTGTCGCTGCTCGCGCCGGGGCGGGGGCTGCGGGGGGCGGTGCTGGGGGAGATGGCGCGGGGCGATGGGCCGGGGGGGTTTTCGGTCAGCGCCGATCTGGGCGATGGCGTCACGATCGGAACGGGGACGCTGGCGGCGGCGCCCGAGCGGCGGGTGGTGCGGATCAACGGTGCTGCCGCAAGTGCCGCCGCGCTGGGCGAGTGGCTGGCGGTGCTGTGGCTGACGCCGCAGATGGACCGGCTGTTCGCCGAAGGCGCGAGCGCGCGGCGGCGGTTCCTCGACCGGCTGGTGCTGGCGCGCGAGCCCGGGCATGCGGGGCACGCCAACCGCTATGAAGCGGCGATGCGGGCGCGCAACAAATTGCTCGCCGAGCCCGAGGGCGCCGATGCGGCATGGCTGGCGGCGCTGGAGGCGGGGATGGCCGAGCATGGCATCGCGATCGCCGAGGCGC
>NZ_CAHJXD010000110.1 GCF_903644055.1 Sphingomonas bacterium
GTGCGCGCCGGCCATGCCGAAGCGGCTAGACGGGCGCCGCGCGCTCGTCACCGGGGCGGGAAACGGGATCGGCGCCGAGATCGCGCGCCGGTTCGCGGCGGAAGGCGCCGCCTGCGCCCTGCTCGACATCGATGCGAGCCGGACGGCAGCCATCGCCGCCGAAACCGGCGGCCATGCGATCGGCTGCGACGTGGCCGATCCGGCGAACATCGGAGAGGCGGTGGATGCCGCGATCGCGAAGCTGGGGGGGCTCGACATCGTCGTGAACTGCGCCGGCATCCTGGTACGCCAGCCGTTCGAGACGATCGATCTCGCGATGTGGCAGCGGCTGTTCGAGATCAACCTGCGCGGTCCCGCGTTGATCATCAATGCCGCGCTGACCGCGTTGCGCGCGGCGCGCGATGCCGCGATCGTCAACATCGCCTCGCTGAGCGCGATCAAGCCATCGCCGGGGACCGCCGCTTATGCCGCAACCAAGAGCGGCCTGCTGATGCTGAGCAAATGCCTGGCGCAGGAACTGGCCCCGATCCGCGTCAACGCGATCTGCCCGGGCATCATCGAAACCGCGATGACGGCGAGCTTCATGGCCGAGCCGGAAACCCGCGCCCGGATCGAGGAGGCCAATGCGCTGCACCTCACCGGCCGGCCGAGCGACATCGCCGATGCCGCGGTCTTCCTGGCCAGCGACGAATCGCGGTTCATTACCGGCACCCAGATGGTAATCGATGGAGGGAGCAGCTTCGCCTGATGATTGATACACTCACCCCGCTAGAACTCGATCCTTATGGCAAGGAGTTCGTCACCGATCCCTACCCGCTCTATCGCCGGTTGCGCGACGAGGCGCCCGTCTACCGCAGCGCCACGATGCCCTTCTGGGCACTGACCCGGTACGACGATGTCTATGCCTCGCTCCGCGACGATCAGGCGTTCATCAGCGGGCAGGGCGTCACGATCGAAGGCACCGAAAAGGGGATGCCTTATCTGATCATCAAGGATGCGCCCCAGCATAGCTGGCACAAAGGTCTGGCGGTCAAGATATTCACGCGCGGCCGGATGGCGAGGCTCGAAGAGTTCATCCGCGTCCGGGCGATCGAACTGATCGAGGAGCTCGGTCAGCGGGAAAGCTACGACTGGGCGGAAGATTTCGCCGCCAAGCTGCCGATGGACGTCATCGCCGAGCTGACCGACATTCCGGAAGAATATCGCGACGAGATCCACCGCTGGACCGATATCTTCACGCTGCGCGGCGACGATGCCGATCCCGAACTCATCAAGGAATCGCACCGCCGCCGGCTGGAGATCTTCCGCGAGCTGATAAAGGATCGCAAGCGCAGCCCGAAGGATGACGTCATCACTTTGCTGATGACCTCCGAGACACCCGATGCGGACGGCAATCCCTATCGGATGACCGAGGAGGATATCGTCTATCATTATTCGGAGCTGGGCAACGCCGGGCACGAGACGGTCGCGCGGGCGCTGCCCAACTGTCTGCTCGCGCTGCACGCCTTTCCCGATCAGCGCGCGCGGCTCGCGGCGGACCTGGGCTTGGCGGAAAGCGCCGCCGACGAATTGCTGCGCTACGATAATCCGGCGCAATATCTCGGCCGCACCACCAGCCGCGATCTGACCCTGCACGACGTGACGATTCCCGCCGGCGAGCGCGTGCTGATGTTCATCGCGTCAGCGGTCAACGACGAGCGTCGGTTCGAACATCCGCGCACGCTGGATATCACCCGCCCGATCGATCCGCGATCGATCCATTTCGGAGCGGGCATCCACAAATGCCTCGGCATCCATCTCGCCCGGACCGAAATCCGAGTGGTGCTCGAGGAATTGTTCGCGCGCTTTCCCGATTATACGGTCGAGCCGGCAAGCGTGACGCGCGCCGCGACATCGAACCTGCGCGGCGTCCGCAGTCTGACGATCCGCCCGGGCCGGCACGCCTGACGCGATCGCCTGCGAGATGTCAGCGCCACTCGTTGAAGAAGCTCCCCACTTCGTCGGCGAATGGCGCGGGCTGCTCCCAGGCGGCGAAATGTCCACCCTTCGCCATCTTCGTCCAGCGCACCAGATTGAGGTCGACGGCCATCGCGTCGCGCGGCGGGGGCGGCATGAATTCCGCCGGATATTCGGCAAAGCCCGTCGGCACCTCGATCCGCCGGTCGAACGGCGGGTCCCCCGCCATGCCGCGATACATCCAGATCCCGGCCTGCACGTTGCCGCCGACCAGATAGGTCATCACGTTGGTGATCAGCGCATCCTTCGAGAAGATGCTTTCGACGTCGCCGTCGCAGTCCGACCAGCTTCGGCATTTCTCGATCACCCAGCCGGCAAAGCCGATCGGGCTATCGGCGAGCGCCAGTCCGATCGTCTGCGGTTTGGTGCGATGCTCGGCGGCGTAGGCGCCCTCCCGCGCCATCAGTTCGGCGACGCGCGCGTAATAAGCGGTAAGCTCGGGCGTGACCGGCGCGCGCCCCGACGCGGACATCATGTTGAGGTGGATCGCGCCGACGACATCGCAATGATCGCGTGCCAGCGCGCGTGTCACCATCGATCCCCAGTCGCCGCCCTGCGCGCCGAAGCGGCGATAGCCGAGCACATCGATCATCAACGTCCGCCACATCGCCGCGGTGCGCGTCGGCCCGATCGGCCGCGATGGCCGGCCCGAAAAGCCATAGCCGGGCAGCGACGGTACGATGACGTCATAGCCTTGCGTGACGAGCAACGGGATGACCGCGAGAAACTCCAGCACCGAACCCGGCCATCCGTGCGTCAGCAGCAGCGGATAGCCGTCCCCGCCCACGGCGCGCGCATGGATGAAATGGATCGCGACGCCATCGATCTCGGCCTCGAACGAGGGCCATTCGTTGAACCGCGCCTCGGCGGAACGCCAGTCGTAACGATCGCGCCAATGATCGCGCAGCCCCGCGAGCCAGCGCGCGTCCACGCCATATTGCCAGGCGCCGGCATCGTCATCGGGAGCATAGCCGATCACCGCATCGGCAACGCGGACATGGATGCGATCCAGCGTGGCTTGGGGTATGGCGATAGGCGCGGGCGTCATGGCACGCATAGTCCCGGCATGGCGCCGAACCGTATCGACTCCGAACGACAAAACCGCTTCGGCGAGCGACAGCGCTCGGGCGTCATTTGTCCCGCGATGTTGAATATGTGTCGGACCGGATCAAGACCCGTACGGACCGGCTGCGTAGCGCATCGCCTTATGGTCGTGGTCCTCTAGGCGATGGCGCGCATCTGGCATCTGCGCGCGCAGCCGGGAAACCGGCTCGATCCGGCGATCTTTTCGCTCGACGACGTGCCCGATCGTGCGCTCGCGCCCGGCGAGGTCCGCGTCGCCAATAGCTGGCTGTCGGTCGATCCGTTCATGCGCGGGATGCTCGACGAGGTCGGCGGCTATATGCCGGCGCTGCCGCTCGGCAGCCCGATGCACGGCGGCGCGGTCGGCGAGGTGATCGAGAGCCGCGCCGACGATTGGCCGGTGGGACGCAGACTGTTCCACAATCTCGGCTGGCGCGACATATCGATCGTCCCCGAGCAGCGGTGCGAGGCGATCCCCGCGACGGCGGCGCCGATCCAGCGCTACCTCGGCCATCTCGGCATGCCGGGGCAGACGGCGTATTTCGGCCTGCTCGATGCGGCGAGCGCGGTTCCGGGCGATGTGCTGTTCGTTTCGGCGGCGGCGGGTGCGGTCGGCTCGGCGGTGGTGCAGATCGCGCGGATCAAGGGCATGACGGTAATCGCCTCGGCCGCCGGCGAGGATAAATGCGCCGCGCTGCGGAGCTGGGGGGCAGACGCCACGATCGATCGCACCGCGCCGGGAACGATGCGCGAAAAATTGCGCGGCGCGCTTGATGCGGTCGGCGCGGAGGGCATCACCGCCTACTTCGACAATGTCGGCGGCGATCATCTGAACGCGGCGATCGAGTGCGCGATGCCGTTCGCGCGGATCGCGCTGTGCGGCATGCTCGGCGGCTATGGGCTGGGAGATCGGCTGGAGCTCGATCAGCCGATGCGGCTGGTGATAAAGCGTCTCCGCCTCCGCGGGTTCGCGGCACCCGATTATGACGATCGCTGGGCCGAGTTTCATGACGACATGCTGCGCTGGACACTATCGGGCGAGCTGCACAGCGCCGAGACCGTGCATGATGGGATCGAGTCCGTCGCGCGCGCCTTCTGCGGGCTGTTCGCGGGCGCCAATCTCGGCAAGATGCTGGTGAGAACATGATAAGCCATGACAGCGACTGGATCGTCGACGCCCCCCGCGAGGAGGTTTGGTCGGCGTTGCATCCGCAGAAGGATTTCGACCGGAAGCAGACCACGATCGACAATCCGCGGCACATTGCCTTCGATAATGTTCGCATCGAAGTGCTGCATGAAGGCGATGAAAACGGCGAGGGGCTGGTGCGGCGCACTTGGTTCGCGGTGCCCTGGTATGTCGGCGGCAAGGCGCGAAGCTGGGAAATCGTGTCCGAAGTCCGCGCGCCGGAATATCAGCGCTACGATGCCGTGATGACTCCGCCGCACTGCTACGCGATCGGCTGGTATCGGCTAGAGGCGCTCGACGGCGATCGCACCCGGGTCCATTTTCACGAGGAATTCCGGATCGAGAAAGGCTGGCTTCGGTGGCTCGAGCGGCCGATCCACCGCTTCCTGTCGGCCGACAATGACAAGAATTTGAAGGGGATCATCGAACAGGCGGTGGCTGCACGGCGCGCGAATTCGCGTGCCTCCGTCGCTGCTTGAGCGCATCGCGGTTCACCCATTCCGGCAACGTATCCGAATGCGTTGGAGAGAAATCCGCAGGGCATCCTAGATACCGTTCCTGCTTTTGCGCACAATGGTTCGGGCAAAAAGCCAATTCCCATGGCAAAATTGCACGGGAATGAATGCGGCGAGATGGGGCCTGACAAAATCATCTCGAAATTGGATAAACTTGGAAATTCACCGCGCCGTTGCGCTCCGGTCGGGATGAAAGTGATGCGGCTGGACCTGTCCAAAAGCCTGCCGTTCCCGCTCGGGCCTGATCGAGCCGACGCACGATGAGCGCAGCCCTGATCGACGAAGTCAAAGCGACGCTCGACCGGCACATGGACCTGCCCGGCATGCAGGTCGAAATCCGAACCTATACGTGGGAGACCGGGGAGGGGGTCGTATCCGAAAGCGACTATTTTTGTTTCAGCCAGACGTTGAAGACCCGCGATCGCACCGATCCCATCCACTGGAAGCTGCCGGGTTCGCGCCGGTTCACCACATTCGGCTGGCTCGGCGTAGCGACCCCCGGCACACCGATCGAGGTGAGGCGAACCCCCGATGTCGTGAAGACCTTCGTGCTGCGGGTCGAGCCGGATACCTTCCATCGCATCACCCGGCTGGAGGACGGCTGGTATAACGAGCGGCTGATGTATCGCGCCAACAAGGAGGGCGTCGTACCGATCAGGCTGCTCAACGAGATCGCGACCGAACTCACGTCGCCGGGCCACGAAAGCGAATCGCTGATCAGTGCGCTGTGCATAGCCTTTCTGGTGCGCTTCGCCCGCATGGTTCGCGCCGGCCTCGACGAGGCTTCGGGGCGCGGCCTCGGCGAATGGCAGATGAACCGGATACGCAACATGATTTCCACGCAGCCGGCCAATCGGCTCTCGATCGATCGGCTCGCGGAATCCTGCGGCATATCCGGTCGGCATCTGATGCGCGGTTTCAAGGCGGTGATGGGCACGACCGTCCACGGTTATATCGATCATGTCCGCATGGAACGGACCAAGCATCTTCTGAGCGCGACCAAGATGCCGCTGGAGACGATCGCGACGCAGGTGGGCTTTGCCAGCGCCAGCCATATGTCGAGCACATTTTCGCGGGCGCAGGGCATGGCGCCGTCGGTTTTCCGCCAGCGCTTCCAGCGCTGATCGGCGTCCGCCCGATTTCGTAGGAGAATCAATGGCGATCGATCGCTTGCAGACTCTGTTCGTGACGGGCGGCGGTGGCGGAATCGGGCTCGCGGTGGCGCGTCACGGCGCGGCCGCGGGGATGAACGTCGTCCTCGCCGATATCAATGGCGATCGGCTCGATCAGGCGATCGCCGGCTTCGATACGCCGGTGCACGCCATCGTGATGGATGTCGCGAGCATCGCCGATTGGTCCAGGGCGCGCGCGGAGGCGGAAGCGGTATTCGGCGGCGTCGATCTGCTGGTGAACGGCGCCGCCCTGCCGCCATCGCTCACGCCGATCCTCGATATGGACGTCGACGCGTTCGATCGCGTGATCAGGGCCAACCTTTGCAGCCTATTCTACGGCACCCGCACGTTCGGCCCGACAATGCGCGACCGCGGCTACGGCCATATCGTCAACATCGCTTCCGAAGCCGGGCTGGTGCCGCTGGCGCTGCTGGGCGACTATGGCGCGGCGAAATATGGCGTGGTCGGCTTTACCGAGATCCTGCGACTGGAGTTGGCGGATACCGGCGTCGGCGCGACGGTGGTGACCCCCGGATTGACCGAAACCAACATGACGATCGGCATGGGCATGGATCCCTCGCATGTCGGCCGGGCGATCATCGATGGCGTGCGGCGGAACGCTGCCTACGTTATCACCCACCCCGATGTGCGCGCCGCGATCGGCAGGCGCTTCGACGCTATCGTCGCGGCGATCGGAGCGCCCGCGCAACCGGGCTGGGTAAGCCCAAAGACGCAGTGGGAATGAAGACGCCGTGGCACGCTGCCGCGATCGGCGGTTGCAGGAGAGGATGATGGTGCATTTCGATCCATACGGCCGCGAGCATACGGAGGATTCCTACCCCGTCTATGCCCGGTTGCGCGCGGAGGCACCGGTATATCACAATGCCGAGCGCCAGTTCGCAATTACGATGTGCTCGCCGCATTCCGCTATCCGGTGAACTTCATCAGCAGCATGACGACGCCGTTGCCGATATCGACGATGCGCCGGTGACGCTGATGTTCCTGTGGTCGGTTCCCGGCGTCAGGGCATGGTGGGCGATGCGCCTGCGGGATACGCCTCCAAGCAAGCCTGGTGGACCCTTGCCGCAACGTGGACGGTCAGCCGCCGCCGCACGGTCTTGGCCGATAGGATGATCGAGACCTTGGTCCTTCTTCGACCTTCGCGCGGGCCGACCCTTCGGCCGATGCCGCCGTCGATGCCGCGCTGCGTTCGATGATCGCCTTGCCGGGCGTGCAGACGGGCTGGGTGGTCGTCCGCCCGATCAATAGATAAACGCGGGCGACTTCAGATGTGGGAGCAGGAATTCGACACGGCCGATGCGCTGCGCGGGCCCTATCTTTTCGACCCGATCCACTGGGGGCATTTCGATGCCTGGTTCGATGTGGAGTGCCCCGAATGGATCGTCGATCCGCACCTGATCCATTGCGTGGCCGCGAGCGGCGGCGCGATCAGTTTGTAGCGATCGGGATGCCCTCGTCGAAATCGGGATAGGGCCCGAGCGTGGCGAGCACGCCGGCGCACACGAGCATCGCCGGGATGCCCGCGAGCAGGAAATTCCCATAGCTTCCCGACATATCGAACGTCGCGCCCGCCGCGATCGGACCGAGCGCCGTCCCCAGGCTGAGCGCGGAGATCATCGTACCGAAAAGCGCGCCGTAACTGCGCAACCCCATGTATCGGCTGGCGAGATAGGCGATCACATCGAGCTCGGCGCCGACCGAAAGGCCGATGATGAGCGCGGCGGCGGCCTCCACCGGGAAGCTCCGCCCTCCGGCCACCAGCAGGAAGAAGCCCAGCGTAGGCAGGATGAACGCCAGCGGCGCGACGCGATCACCGCGGAAGCGATCGAGCAGCATGCCTGTCGACAGACGTCCGACGATCGAAGCGATGCCGACGAAGCCGGCGATCGCCGCAGCGGAAACCGGATCGCGGCCGCGATCGATCAGGATCGGCACGAAATGCACGATCGTTCCGATCAATGCGACGGAATAGATCGCCCCGGCAAAGGCCAGCTTGTAGAAGGCGGGCGATCGCAATCCCTGGGAGAGGGTCAATCCCGTGCGTATCGGTTGCGCGCCTTCAACGATGTTGGCTTTGCGTCTGCCTTGGTGATCCTGCGCACCACGGAAGAACAGCAGCAGCAGCGGCAGGAACGCCACCAGCCACACTCCGCCGACGCCTCCGAAACCGGCGCGCCAGCCATAACGGTAGATGAGCAACGCCGCGACCACGGGCATCAGCGCCGCCGCGATCCCGTTGCCGCACATCGTGATCGCGATCGCCAGCCCGCGTGAGGCGATGAACCGGCTCGATACGGCGCTCGCCCAGATCGAGGTCTGAACCGTCACCCCCCCGATGCCGACCAGCAGCCAGTGTCCGTACCAGTTTCCGATACCGCCGGTCGCCAGCCCGAGCAGCCCGAACGCGGTGCAGATCAACGCGACCCCGACGAGTCCCACCCGGCGCGGGCCCAATCGGTCCACCAGCAGGCCGATCAGCACCGCGAAGATCGCGGCGGTGCCGTTCGAGATCAGGATGCCGGCGGAAATCTGCGCGCGCGACCAGCCGAAGGCGTTCGTCAGCGGCGTCATGAACGGACCGATCGAATAATAAGGGATGACCGAAGCCGCGGTGCCCAACGCCGCTACCAGCGGCAGAGGCCAGTGGCCCCGCCACTCCCGCCCCGCCTGCGTCGTGCCGAAGCGTCCCATGCTGCCTCTCCGCTCAAGGAGGGACGCTATGGGCGCGCCACGCGCCGGTCTTGATCGCGGGCGACTTTCGGCGCACCCGGCCCGACAGCCACGGTCCGGCGAATGACAAGCGCCATGCGTCTGGATAGGCTTGGCCGGTGATAACGGACAATAACCTTTGGCATCCCGCGCAAAGAGCGGCGGCATGAGCGAGCTGGATTGGGATCATCTCCGCATCTTCATCCATGTCGCGCGGACCGGGCGGCTGAGCGTCGCGGCGGAACGCCTCAAGCTCAATCACAGTACCGTCGCGCGCCGGATGAGCGTGTTGGAGGAATCGATCGGAACACGTCTGTTCGACCGATCACCGCAAGGCGTCACCCTCACCAACGAGGGCACCGAACTGCTCGTCTATGCCGAGCGGATCGAGCATGAAGCGCATTCGATGCTGGCGCATGTCGCCGGGCAGGAAACCTTGCTTTCCGGCGTGGTGCGGATCGCGGTTCCGGAGGCATTCGGCTGCTTCCTGGTGGCCCCGGCGCTCGATCAGTTCCAGGCGGAGCATCCGGAGATCACGATCGAACTGATTCCCGAATCCCGCCATGTCAGCCTGTCGCGCAGGGACGCCGACCTGATCGTCTCCACCGTCAGGCCGCGCCGGGGCCGGATGTTCATCAACAAGCTCGCCGAGTTCAAAATGGGGCTTTATGCAAGCCCGGCCTATCTCGAACGTCGCGGGACGCCCGTCAACGCCGGGGCGCTCGCCACGCACGATTTCGTCGGTTTCATCGAGGATCTTCTCGATACCGATGATTATGCGCCGCTCGACCAGATCGTCGAAAACCCCCGGCTCGCGTTTCGCAGCAGCTCGATCGTCTCGCAGCAAAGCGCGATCGCGGCGGGAATCGGCCTCGGCCTGCTACACAGCTTCGCTGCCCGCTACTCGCCGGGCATCCGTCAGATCCTCGTCGACGAAGTCGGCGTCCGCCGCGCTTACTGGCTGCTGGTGCATGCCGATCTGCGCCGCATCCCCCGCATCCGCGCGGTCATCCGCTTCCTGCAACAACTGGTGGGCGCGGCGGGATCGGCGCGGATGTTGGAGAGCGCCGTGCCCGATCCCGCTCAGACCGAGGGCGGCTCGCTCGGGACATCGTCCACGGCGAACAGCGGATAATCGGGAAGCGTCCAGATCGCCAGCGCGCTGATCGCAAACGCCGGCAGCGTAGCCCAGATAAACACCTGATAGCTGCCGGTCGCGTCGCGCAGCATCGAAGCGATGATCGGGCCCAGCGATGTCGCGGCGGCGAGCACGCTGATGATGAAGCCGAACAAAGTCGCGTAATTGCGCAAGCCGAAGTGCCGCGTGGAAAGATAGGCGAGAACATCCAGTTCGGCGCCGACCGAAAGACCGAACAGGATGGCCGCCGCGATCCACCCGCCGGTTCCAAGCTCGAAGAACAGGACGAGCAACATCGGCACGATCGGCAGCATAAACGAAATACCGCCGACGCGGCGCCCGGAAAAGCGATCGAGCAGCATGCCGGTGATCAACCGGCCGACGATCGAAAAGACTCCGATCAGACCGGCGACACCCGCGGCCGTGGTCCGGCCGATCCCGTGATCGACCATCATCGGAACGAAGTGCAGCAGCACCGCGACCAGCGCGACGCTGAAGAGAAATCCCGCGACCGCCAGCCGCGCGAAGGCGCGGGATCGCAGCCCGGCGGCAACCGAAACGCCGATGCCTCTCGGGCTCCGATCCGCCGTCCGCCGATCCGGAGTTGTGCGCAGAAACAGGAAGGATAGCGGCAGGACGAGGATCAGCCAGATCACCCCGAGCCCGACATAGGCGCCGCGCCAGCCGTAGTGGCCGAGCAGATAATTGGCGATGCTGGGCACGGTCGCGCTGCACAAGCCGACGCCGCTGATGACGATCGCGAACGCCAGGCCGCGCGTGACGACGAACGGCTGGGATACGGCGCCGACCCACACGTTGGGCTTAAGGCCGATCAGGCCCAGCGAAAGGATCGACCACATCGCATACCACATCAGCAGCGAATGGCCGGTCAAGCCGACCGCCATCAGGCCGAGACAAAAGACGATCGATCCGGGCAGAACGATGCGGCGCGCACCCCATCGATCCATCATCATCCCGCAGACGGGTGCCAGCACGATGCTGATCGCGGAGGAGATCGTCTGCCCGAAGGTGATTTCGGTACGCGACCAGCCCGTATCCGCGCGGATCGGATCGAGCAGCACGCCCATCGAGTAAAGATGGACCGCGGTGATCGACATGCCGACGGTCGCGGTGACAACGAGCGGCCAGTTCTGGCGCCATTCGGCCCAGCCGTCGCCTGCTTCACCTTCCATCGGCCGATCGTCGGCCTGTGCCGCTGTCATCGGTGGCGCCATCCTATCTGCAAAGGCGCGAAATCCAGCGTTCCGCTCCCCGTTTTTCCTGCTCCTCGCGGAGATAGCGGCTGCCGACCCGGCAGGCCAGTCATGCCGCGGCTGTTTCGGCGGGCTTGACGATGCGGCCGACGCCATAATCGCCATGGATCGTCGTGCGCTGCATGTGCCTCGCCTCGTCGGCGGGAACGCCGGTGGCGCAATGGAGCATCCGCCAATTATCCCACAGGACCATGTCGTCGCCATCCCAGCGATGGAAATAAGCGTGGCGCTCATCCTGCGCATAGGAGGTGATCTCTTCGAGGATGGTGTCGGCTTGCGATTGCTCAATGCCTTCGATGCCGGTTGCGTACCACGGCGAGAAGTTGAGCATCCGGCGTCCGGTTTCGGGTTGGACGAACACCAGCGGATGCGCCACCGGAGGCAGGTTCATGCGGTGGAAGGTCGCCTCCGCGCGCACCGCCAGCCGCTCCTGCGTCATCCCCGGTGCACGGCCGTAGCGCTGATGCTCCATCCATGGATCGTAGAGATAGGTCACGTAAAGGCCGTCGATCCGCGCCTTCAATCGATCGGGCAGCGCATCATGGATCGCGATCCGATCGAGAAATCCCGTCTCGCCGCCATGCGGTGCTTTGGTCACCGCGCGCAGGATGCCGCCATGGTTGATGCGGGGCAGATACACCAGATCGAAATGCCATGGCAGATAGCCGCCCTTGCGTTCGCCGTCGGCGAAACGGAGGATGTCCCCATCTTCCGGCTTGAAAAAGATATCGGACAATTCCGGCACCGAATCCGTGCGCGATGGATCGCGCAGGGGATGCACTTCCGGCGATCCGAAGATGCGGCTGAGCGCCATCTGGGTCCCGCCTTCGCCGGGCATCCCGCGAAATACGATCACGCCCTTATCGACCCACAGATCGTAGAGCGATCGTCGCAGCGCGGGATCGGCGAGGTCGGCCGGATCGAGATCGGTGACGATCACGCCGAACGGAAGATCCTTCGCCAGCGGTTCGACGGCATATTGCATGGCAAGTCCCTGGTTTTTTCGCGAAGCGGATCGAGGCGCGGCGCGAGGTCTCACCGAGCCGCCGCCGCCCGAGCCCCGCGAACGAGGCGACCGGGAAGCGCGCCCGTCGCGATCCCGTCGCGATAGGTCACCTCGCCGGAGACGATCGTCGCACGATAGCCATCGGCCTTCTGATGCAGCCGGCGTCCGCCCGCCGGCAGATCATATTGCACGAAAGGCGCATGGAGCCGCAGCGCCGCAAAATCGATCACGTTCAGATCGGCCTTCATGCCGGGCGCCAACCGCCCCCGATCGCCGAGGCCGACCGCGTCCGCGGGATCGGCGGTCAGCATCCGGATCGCCGCCGGCAGCGGCACCCGCCTGGCCGGATCGGCATGCTGCGCCCAATAAGTCAGGAAATAGGACGTATAGGGCCCGTCGCAAACCATTCCATAATGCGCTCCGCCATCGCCCAGCCCGATGATCGTGTGGGGATGCGGCACCATATCCGCGCCGGCGCTCTCGAACCGCTCGCCCAGGCAATTGCCCGCCGGCCGATAGAGGATCTCACGCCCTTCCCGCTCCAGCAGCGTATCGTAGATCAGATCGAGTTCCCCGCGCGCCTGCGCCCGCGCCCGGCAGGCGATCGAATCCTCCATGCGCGGATTGTAATTGGGCGGGTCACCGAGCCGGAACAGCCACTCGGTCGATTTGACCATCGATAGAAAGAAAGCATGCGGATCGGTCGGTTCCTCCGCCAGCAGGCGCGCGCGGAGCGCGGGATCGCGCATCGCCTTTACCTTTTCGGCAAGCGGCAGATTGGCGATCGGCTGAAAGCTGGGCGAAAAGGCGAACGGATGCAGGCTCAGCTCCAGCCCCATCAGGATACCGGTGGGGCGCGGAATTATCTGTCCCCTGATCGCCAGCCCATCATCATTGGCGGCCTCCAGACCCCTGAGAAAATCCTTCCACTGCTCCGGTGCGAAAGTCATTTGCGCCAGCGTGAAGGAAAGCGGCCGCCCGGATCGCTTCGCCAGCCGGCGCATCAGCCCCATCTGCGCGTCCACCGTGGCATGGGCATCGCCGATCATCTGGAACACGCCGCTCCCCGCATCGGCGAGGCCGGCGGCGAGCGCCATCAGTTCCTCCTCGTTCGTCTCGATCGATGGCACGAGCTCGCCGTTGCGAAACCGGTGCCCGCTCATCCGCGTCGTCGTTACGCCGATCGCGCCCTTGCGGATCGCTTCGGAAGTCAGCGCGCGCATCGCCGCCAGCTCATCGCCGGTCGGCGCTTCGGGCTGGGCGCCGCGTTCACCCATCACATAGACGCGCAGCGGATTGTGGGGGAGCTGCGCCGCGAAATCGATATCGGTCCGCAGCGCGGCCAGCGCGTCGAGATATTCGGGGAACGTCTCCCAGTTCCACGGCACGCCCGTCGTCATGACGATGCCGGGGATGTCCTCGACGCCTTCCATCAACCTGACGACCATGTCATGATCGTCGCGTCGGACGGGCGCGAACCCCACACCGCAATTGCCCATCACCACCGTCGTGACGCCATGCGTGGATGAGGGCGCGAGCCTGCTTTCCCAGGTCACCTGTCCATCATAATGCGTGTGGACATCGACAAAACCGGGCGTGACGATGCAGCCCCCGGCATCGACCTCCTCACGCCCGCGCCCGATATCGCGGCCGATCCCGGCGATCCGCCCTGCGGTCACCGCGACATCGGCGGCAAAGGGTTCGCCACCGCTGCCATCGACCACGGTGCCGCCGCGCACGACGAGATCATAATCGCTCATGCCGCCATCAGCTCGATCAGATTGCCGTCGGGATCGTTGAAATAGATGGACGCGCCGCGTTTGCCGTCATGGCTGGTGCGGGGTGCCGGCCCCTCGATCACCGTCACGCCCTTGGCCTCGATCAGCGCCTGGGCGCCTTCGATCGTACCGTCCCAGCGGAAGCAGAGGTCCGCCGCGCCCGGGGTTGGAGTGCGTGCGACCAGATCGATGCCATTGCCCTGCTGATGGATGTTGAGCAGCGCACCGCCCACGAACACCCGGCGCACCGCCGGCCGGCCGTTCCAGGGATATTCGGCATCGATCCGCGCGCCGAGCACGTCGCCGTAGAAATTGCATATCGCGTCGAGATCGCTCGCGGTGATCGCGACATGATCGAAGCCGGAGATCATCGCCCGCGCATCCTCTTGTCTTTGCCCTTATCCGCTCTCTATCGGAGGGGCTCGATGTTCCGGCAATGCGGCCTTCTTCCGGAATAGAGCCATACGTGCGTCTTCCCGACCGCAAACGGATCGCGCCTCTGGCGCCGCACGGCGACGGCGACGAAAGTTTCGTGATGCAGCCTGTGATCATCGAAATGGTGCCGAACGGCGAGACCCGCGTCGAGCGCAACCCGGCCACCCCGCGCGCGCCGGCGGCAATCGCGCGCGAGCTGCTGGCGCTGACGGATCAGGGCGCGTCGCTGATCCACAATCACATCGATGACTTCCGCCTTACCGGCGAGGCCGCCGCCGAACGTTATGGCGAGGGCTGGGCGCCGCTGCTCGCGCGGCATCCCGATGCCATCCTGTGCCCGACGACCGCGGCGGGTTCCTCCGATGCCGCGAAGATCGCGCATTTCGCGCCCTGCGCGGAACGGGGCGCGCGGATGGCGCCGCTCGATCCCGGCAGCATGAACATGCCGATCTCCGGCGGCGGAGCGGAGTGCGCGCGAATGCTGAGTTACATCAACGATTTCACCCGCATCGCGATGGTGCTCGATACGATCAGCCGCGCCGGGCTGGCGGCCTCGATCGGAATTTATGAACCCGGCTTTCTGCGCGCGACGATCGCTTTCCAGCGCGCCGGCAAGCTTCCGCCGGGAAGCTTCGTCAAATTCTATTTCTTCGGCGGGCGCAATTATTACGACGGAACGCCGTGCATCGGCTTCGGCCTCGATCCGACGCCCGCCGCGCTCGACGCCTATCTCGATATCCTGGGCGACAGCGGCCTGCCCTGGGCCGCGGCGGTGATCGGCGGTGACGTCTTCGCCAGCGGCATGGCGAAGCTGGCCATCGCGCGGGGCGGCGGCGTCAGGGTCGGTCTCGAGGATTTCGGCGGCGATCGCACCCCCACCAACGCCACGCTGCTGGGGGAAGTGGTCGCGCTATGCCGCGAGGCGGGCCGCCCGCCCGCCAGCGCGCGAGAGGCAGCGGCGATACTGGGCCTGCGCTGAGAGTCCGGGGCTTCCGGACGAACGTCGCTAATCCGGAAGTTTGGCAGCCATTGATCCGCCTATCGCGCTGCGCGTCCCCGCAAATCACGGTACAGGATCGTCAAGCCAGCACGGCGGGGAGTGATACGCATGCAAATGAACGACATGATCCTGATCAGCGTAGACGATCATATCATCGAGCCGCCGGATCTGTTCGTCGGCCGTCTGCCGGCCAAGTACCGCAGCGAGGAGCCACGAGTCGCGCGCTTCGAGAATGGCGACGAGCGCTGGCTGATGGAGGGCAAGAAGGTCGCCTCGGTCGGCCCCTCCGCCGTCGCGGGGCGCAACAAGGAGGAGATGGGCGTCGAGCCCATGCGCTACGAGCAGATCCGCAAGGGCTGCTGGAGCCTCGACGAGCGCATCGAGGATATGAACGTGAATGGCGTGCTATCGTCGATGAACTTTTCGTCGATGCCGGGCTTCGCGGGCGAACGTTTCTTCATGGGAACCGACAAGGCGCTGATGCTGGCGCTGCTCCAGGCCTATAACGACTGGCATGTCGAGATATGGGCGGGAACCTATCCCGGCCGCATGATTCCGCTGGCGCTGATACCGCTGTGGGACGTCGATCTCGCCATCGCCGAGGTGCGGCGGATGGCGGCGCGCGGCGTCACCGTCGTCACCTTCCCGGAACAGCCGGTCGCCTACGGCCTGCCCTCGATCCACAGCGGCCATTGGGATCGCCTGTTCGGAACGATCACCGAATACGACATGACCGTCGCGATCCACATCGGCACCTCGGGCGGCACCGCGCAGCCGCCCTCGCTCGACAGCCCGGCCGACGTCGGCAACACGCTGATCAACATCCAGATCGT
>NZ_CAHJXD010000111.1 GCF_903644055.1 Sphingomonas bacterium
CGATCGGCCGGGCCGTCCGCACAGAGCGCCACCACGCCTGCGCCGATCGCGACGGGGGTGTTGGGCATGGCGCGGACGATGGCGCGGGGCGCGGGGAAGCGGGCGCGCAGCGTCGCGAGCTCGACGCCGGCGAGGATCGAGACCAGCAGGGTTTCGGGCGCGAGCAGCGGCGCGAGCGCGGGCGCCACGAGATCGAGCATCTGCGGCTTGACGCCGAGCAGCACCAGCGCGGGCACCGCGCCATCGGGCGGCGGGGCGGCGAGCACGGCGACGCCATCGGCGAAGCGCGCACCCGACTTGCGGACGATCGTGAGCTGCGCGGGATCGAGCCCGGTCGCCAGCCAGCGCCGGAGCATCGCCCCCGCCATATTGCCGCAGCCGATCGCCCAGATCGGGCCTTCGAACAGCATCACATCATGATCCCCGTTCGTGCCGAGCGAAGTCGAGGTACGGGAGGGCAAGCGCTGGTTGCACGTCCCTCGACTACGCTCGGGACGAACGGACTAGGTTTGCCAACGGGTGCAGTTTGGCCAACGGGTGAAGCCTACGCCTCGCCCGCCGTCTCGATCAGCGCGGCGGCGATGGCTTCGGTGGGGGATTTGCCGCCCCACAGCACGAACTGGAACACCGGATAGAAGCGTTCGCATTCGTCGATCGCCGCCTCGATCAGCGCCTCGGCATGTTCGAGGCTGAGCGCGCTGTCCGCATGGACGTCGAGCAGAGCGGCGTGGCGGAACAGCAGGATGCCGCTGGTCGACCACAATTCGAAATGGCCGAGCCACAATTGCTCGTTGACCAGCCCGATCGTCTCGTAGAGCGCGGGGCGGCGATCGGCGGGGACGCGGATGTCGGGCAGCGCCAGGAACTGGAGGACGCGATCCTGATCGCGCCATACCGCGCGCAGCTCATGCTTGGTCCAGC
Organism: Sphingomonas bacterium; assembly: GCF_903644055.1. GTDB lineage: Bacteria > Pseudomonadota > Alphaproteobacteria > Sphingomonadales > Sphingomonadaceae > Sphingomonas_I. The sequence continues at coordinate 922 of NZ_CAHJXD010000111.1, forward strand.
TTCCCGCGACGGTCGCGACCAATTCGTCGTCGGCGATGCGTTCGTAGGACCAGCCGTGCGCCTCGCAATAATGCTCGATCGTGTCGATCGGCGCGCCGCCCGCGGGCTCGCTCTCGAAATCCTCTGCGATCATCGCTCCGCCTCCCACGCACGCCTTAGCGGGAGGGTCGGCGCACGCCTAGCGCCCAACGGGCATAAAGCTGTGGAAAAGTCGTGGATCAGGGCTGCGTTTCCGGGGGATTGTCGGGCGTCGGCATCGCGATTTCGGGCGCGGGCTTGAGCTTGGCGAGCTCGGCCTTGAGCGCATCGACCTCGTCGCGCGCGGCGGCGGCCATCTGCTTGACCGCCTCGAACTCCTCGCGGCCGACGAAATCCATTCCGCCCATCAAGCCCTTCATCTTCTCGCGCAGCCCCGCCTCCGCCTCGCGGCCCATGCCCGCCATCGTGCCGGCGAAGCCGTTGGCCATCTTGGCGAAATCCTCGAAGAAGCGGTTTTCGGTCTGCATTGCGGGCTCCGGAAGGGCGGTGGCGTTACGCGCGGGAGATGGCGATGGCGGCGTCGTCTTGCAACGGGGCGGCCGTCGAGGGGAGGATACGGGCTTATCCGTCATGCCGGGCCTGTTCCGGCATCCACCGTCCCACATATTCCATCGGCTCGGCCAGACGCACGGTGGACCCCGGAACCAGTCCGGTGTGACGGAGACGCTTCCACCGCCCGCGCCAGGGAGAGCATTTGCTTCACGCCTCCCCGGCCGCCCGAAAGCCAGTCCGATCGTGGCTTTCATGGCTTTCATGGCTTTCATGGCTTTCGACCCCACGGCCTCGCGTCGCGGCGATGAGGAACTCGACATTGCCCTCGGGCCCGGTGATCGGGCTCGGCACGATGCCTTCGACGTGCCAGCCGCGCAATTCCACCCACGCCTCGACCTCGGCGCAGACGCGCGCGTGGATCGCGGGATCGCGGACGACGCCGCGCTTGCCGACCTCGTCGCGCCCCGCCTCGAACTGCGGCTTGATCAGCGCGACCAGCCGCGCGCGGACGCCCGCGAAATCCAGCGGGCGGGCGAGCACTTTCGCAAGCGCGATGAAGCTCGCGTCGCAGACGATCAGGTCGATCGCCTCGGGCACCTGCGCCTCGGCGAGATGGCGCGCGTTGGTCTTTTCGAGCACGACGACGCGCGCGTCCTGCCTGAGCTTCCACGCGAGCTGGTTGGTGCCGGCATCGACCGCATAGACGCGCGCCGCCCCCCGCGACAGCAGCACATCGGTGAAGCCGCCGGTCGACGAGCCGACGTCCATCGCCACCGCGCCGCCGACGTCCCAGCCGAACCATTCGAGCGCATGATCGAGCTTGAGCCCGCCGCGCGACACCCAGGGATGATCGCGGCCGCGCACCTCGAGCGGCACGTCGTCGCCGATCGGCTCGCCCGCCTTGGCGACCTTGCGCTCGCCGGCATAGACGAGGCCCGCGAGGATCAGCGCCTGCGCGCGCGCGCGGCTTTCGACGAGGCCGCGATCGACGAGCGCCTGATCGGCGCGGATGCGGGGCATGGCGAACTCCTCCTCGGTTCCTCCTCGGTACGGGGAGGGGGACCATGCGCAGCATGGTGGAGGGGGCTTACCGCTGGTTGAAAGCCCCCTCCACCACGCGCCTTGCGCGCGGTCCCCCTCCCCGTGCCGGGGAGGATCTGACTACAGCCTGTAATAATCCGCGACCCGGTCGAGCGCCATCAGCAGCACGAGCTTGGCCGCG
>NZ_CAHJXD010000112.1 GCF_903644055.1 Sphingomonas bacterium
GGTGCTCGCCGCCCGCCGTGCGCGCGGCCGCGCCAAGCTTTCCGCCTGAGCGCAGAGCCGCCGCTGCGGGGGCTTCGCCGCCGCGCCGAATTTCTCGCCGCCAACGCCGGGCGGCGCGCGCCGATGCCCGGATTCGTGCTGCTCGTCCGCCCGCGCGACGATGGCGATCCGACGATGGGCATGGGCTTCACCGTCACCAAGAAGATCGGCAACGCGGTGATCCGCAACCGCATCAAGCGGCGGTTCCGCGCGCTGGCGCGTGAGGTACTGCCGCTGAGCGGTTTGGCGGAAGCCGATCATATCCTGATCGGTCGGGCGCCCGCGCTGACGCGCGACTTCGCCGCGCTGGGCGACGAACTCAGGAAGGCGCTGCGCAAGGCGGCGAAGCCTCCCGTCGACATCGATCCAAGCGAACGCCGGGGCGGACGCGAAAGCCGGCGCCCGTGACCCCTCTCGCGGCCCGCCCGCTGATCCTGATCGCCCGCTTCTGGCAGATCGGGCCTTCGCGCGTGCTGCCGCCGAGCTGCCGCTTCACGCCGTCATGCTCGGCCTATGCGATCGAGGCCCTGTCGCGCTATGGGGCGCTGGCCGGCGGATGGCTGGCGCTCAAGCGGCTTCTCCGCTGTCACCCCTGGGGCGGGTGCGGCTGCGATCCCGTGCCCTAGATCAAGGTCCTTCCGTTTCCGTGGAAAATTCGCGCAACTTCATCCTGGCGATCGTCCTGTCGGCGCTCGTGCTGCTCGGCTGGGGCTTCCTGTCGAAGCGCTTCCTACCGCCGGTCGCCAACCCGCCCGCAACCGAGATCGTGCGCGGCAAGCAGGTGGCGCTGCCCAAGCCCGAAGCCGCGCCGGACAGCGCCGGCACGATCCGCGACCGCGCGATCGTGCTGCGCGAGAGCCCGCGCGTCGCGATCGCCACTCCGCGCCTCGCCGGATCGATCGCGCTCAGGGGCGCGCGGATCGACGATCTCGTATTGCTCGGCCACCGCGAGACGATCGCCAAGGACAGCCCGCCCGTCCGCCTGCTCTCACCCGGTGGCACCGCCGATGCCTATTTCGCGGGCTTCGGCTGGAGCGGCGACAATGCAGCATTGCCCAACGGCGATACGCCGTGGACCGCCGACGGCACCCGCCTCGCCCCCGGCACGCCGGTGACGTTGATGTGGGACAATGGCCGGGGCCAGCGGTTCGCGCTGCGCTTCGCGGTCGACCGGAATTACATGTTCACCGTCACGCAGACCGTCACCAACGGCGGCCCCGCGCCGCTGACGCTGCGCCCCTACGGCCTCGTCAGCCGCCTCGGCATTTCCAAGGACGTTTCGAGCTGGACGATGCACACCGGGCCGATCGGCACCTTCAACGGCGCGACCGATTATTCGGTGAGCTTCACGGATCTCGACAAGGCGGGGGCGCCGGGACAGCGCTTCCAGAGCAACGGCGGCTGGATCGGCTTCGGCGACAAATATTGGCAGACCGCGCTCGTCCCCGCGCAGAATGCCGCGCTCGACGCCGGCTTCCGCGCCGACGGCGCGGGGCGCTATCAGGCCGATGTCGCCGCGCCCGCGATCACCGTTCCGGCGGGGCGCTCGGTCTCGACCGAGCAGCGCTTCTTCGCGGGCGCCAAGGAGGTCCGCACGCTCGATGCCTATCAGGCGGCCGGCGTGCCGCAATTCGACCGCGCGATCGACTGGGGCTGGTTCGTCTGGTTCGAAAAGCCGATCTTCTACCTGCTCGACTGGCTGTTCGTGCACGTCGGCAATTTCGGCGTCGCGATCATCCTGCTGACCTGCGTCGTGCGGCTGGTGATGTTTCCGGTGGCGCAGAAGCAGTTCGCCTCGATGGCCAAGATGCGCGTACTCCAGCCCAAGATGAAGGCTTTGCAGGAGCGGCACAAGGACGACAAGGTCAAGCTCCAGCAGGAGATGATGGCGCTCTACAAGAATGAAAAGGCCAATCCGCTCGCGGGCTGCCTGCCGATCTTCATCCAGATGCCGATCTTCATCGCGCTCTACAAGGTGCTGGCGCTCTCGATCGAGATGCGCCACCAGCCGTTCGCCTTGTGGATCAGGGATCTCTCCGCGCCCGATCCGCTGACGCCGATCAACCTGTTCGGCTATCTGCCTTTCCAGCCGCCCGGCATGCTGCACCTCGGCGTGCTCGCCATCCTGCTCGGCGTCACGATGTGGCTGCAGATGAAGATGAACCCGGCGGTCGGCGATCCCGCGCAGCAGCAGGTGATGCAGTTCATGCCGTGGATGATGATGCTGTTCTTCGCGCCGCTCGCGGCGGGGCTCCAGCTTTATTATGTCGCGAACAATCTGCTGACCCTGCTCCAGCAGCACATCCTCTACGCGCGCACGCCGGGGATGCGCGATCCGGTCGGCCCTTGAGGCGATAATGACTACGATTCCCCCTCTCCCCGACCCTCTCCCCGCCGGCGGGGAGAGGGAGGAAATGATCGAGGCGGCGCGGAAGTTGTTCGCGGGGCCGATCGCCTTCCTCAAGTCGGCGCCAGGGTTGGAGCATCTGCCGGCCGCCGATCTGCCCGAAGTGGCGTTCGCGGGGCGATCGAACGTCGGCAAATCCTCTTTGCTCAACGCGCTGACCAACCGCAACGGGCTGGCTCGGACCTCGAACACGCCGGGCCGCACGCAGGAACTCAATTTCTTCGAGGTGGGTGTGCCCGCGACGATGCGGCTCGTCGACATGCCCGGCTATGGCTTCGCCGAGGCGCCCAAGGACATCGTCCGCCGCTGGAAATTCCTCGTCAACGATTTCCTGCGCGGCCGCCCGACGCTCAAGCGCGCGCTGGTGCTGGTCGATAGCCGCCACGGCGTGAAGCCGCCCGATCTCGAGATGATCGAGATGCTCGACAAGGCGGCGGTTTCCTACCGCATCGTCCTCACCAAGGCCGACAAGATCAAGGCGAGCGCGCTGGAGGCGGTCCACGCCGCCGTCGCCGCCGAAGCACGCAAGCATGCCGCCGCGCATCCCGACATTCTCGTGACGTCGTCCGAGAAGGGCATGGGGATTCCCGAACTGCGCGCGGCGGTGCTGGAGGCAATTTCCCGCTAGCGCCGTCATGCCGGGCTTGATCCGGCATCCGCTTCTCTCCGAGGTCAGGCAGCGGAACCCGGCTCAAGGCCAGGGTGGCGATCGCCTATTGAGCCCGCCGCCCCGCCTCCGCTAAGCGCGCGTCATGCTCAAGCTCATCATCGGCAACAAGGCTTACTCCTCCTGGTCAATGCGCGGCTGGCTCGCGGTCCGGCAATCGGGGCTGGCGTTCGAGGAAGTCGTGGTGCCGCTCTACGATGCGGCTTGGGACGCCCGGAAGACCGCCCCCGATCTCATGCCCTCCAGCGGCAAGGTGCCGACGCTGTGGGACGGCGAGGTCGCGGTGTGGGAGAGCCTCGCGATCGTCGATTTTCTCGCCGACAAGGTCGGGCGCGACCTGTTCTGGCCCGCCGACGCCGCCGCGCGCGGGCTGGCGCGATCGATCTCCGCCGAAATGCACGCCGGCTATGCGGCGCTGCGCCGCGAGCATAGCATGAACGTCCGCCGCCGCTATCCGCCGGGCGAGGTGAGCCCCGAGGTCGCCGCCGATCTCGCGCGGATCGCATCGCTTTGGGCCGAGGCGCGCGACCGCTTCGGGGCAGGCGGCGACTATCTGTTCGGCGCCTTTTCGGCCGCCGACATCATGTTCGCGCCCATCGTCTCGCGGATCACAACCTATGCGCTGCCGGTGCCCGAGCAGGCCGCCGGCTATTGCGCCGCCATCCTCGCGCAGCCGTTCGTCGCCGAATGGCTCGCCGACGCGGAGCGCGAGCCCTGGGTGATCGAGAAGTTCGAGCGGCCGACGGCGCTTTCCTGAACGCGCGGCCGGTGCCTGATCCGCCATCGCCGTCACGCCTCGCGATCCCCGCCTTGCTGTTCGCCAACCTCGCGCTGGCGTGCGGGCCGTGGCTGGTGCGGCTGGCGCGGAGCGAGGCGGGCGTGGGGCCGGTGGCGGCGGGCTTCTGGCGGCTGACGCTGGCGCTGCCGATCCTGCTGATTGCAGCGCGGCGGATCGAGCGCGCGCCGATCCGGGCGGGCCGCGCCGAGGC
>NZ_CAHJXD010000113.1 GCF_903644055.1 Sphingomonas bacterium
GCGGGCGGCACGGGGGCCTGCGCCAGCGCCGGGGCGGCCGCGCTGAGCGCCAGCACCAGCGCGCCGAGTGACAATGGCTTCATCCGAACCTCTCCTTATGCGTCGCCGCCCCACATAAGCGGGGCGGGCGCAAGCGCAATGCCGCGCGGGCGCGCGCGACGGCGCTTGATCGCCGCGCGCTTTGCGCCAAAGCAGGCGCGATGAGCGACCTCCCCTACCGCCCTGCCGTCGGCATCATGCTGCTCAACGCCGAGGGCAAGGTCTTCGTCGGCCGGCGGATCGATACGACGCAGGAGGCATGGCAGATGCCCCAGGGCGGCATCGACAAGGGTGAGCCGCCGCGTGCCGCAGCACTGCGCGAGCTGGAGGAGGAGACGGGCATCGCGCCCTCGCTTGTCGAGATCATCGCCGAGGCGCCCAAACAGCTCGACTACGATCTTCCCGCCGAACTGATCGGCAAGCTGTGGCGCGGGCGCTATCGCGGCCAGCGCCAGACCTGGTTCCTCGCCCGCTATCTCGGCCGCGACGACCAGATCAGCCTGGAAACCGCACACCCCGAATTCGACGCGTGGCGCTGGGTCGAGCCCGCGCAACTGCCCGCGCTGATCGTGCCCTTCAAGCGCGCGCTCTACGAAGCGGTGCTGGCATCGTTCGTCGCCGAACTGGCGCGCAAGGCGGGCTAGGTGGCGGAGCCGGCGATGTCGGACGCGCAGGCTGCCGCGCGGCTCGCGGCGCTCGCCGCCGAGATCGCGTGGCACAATGCGCTGTATCACGATCGCGACGCGCCCGAGATTTCGGACGCCGCCTATGACGCGCTGGTCCGCGAAAACGCCGCGCTGGAAGCCGCCTTCCCCGCGCTCGTCCGCGCCGACAGCCCCTCCGCCCAGGTCGGCGCGGCGCCGACCGGCGCGCTCGCCAAGGTCCGCCATGCGCGGCCGATGCTCAGCCTCGACAACGGCTTTTCGGACGAGGAGATCGCCGAATTCGTCGCGCGCGTCCGCCGCTTCCTGCGCCTCGCCGAGGACGAGCCCGTCCTGCTCACCGCCGAGCCCAAGATCGACGGCCTCTCCTGTTCGCTGCGCTACGAGGGCCGGAGACTCGTCCAGGCGGCGACGCGCGGCGACGGGCAGGTGGGCGAGGACGTCACCGCCAACGCCGCCTTCGTCGCGGGCATCCCGCAGGCGCTTCCCGCCGCCGCCCCCGATCTCTTCGAGGTGCGCGGCGAGGTCTATATGGCCAAGGAGGATTTCGCCGCGCTCAACGTCCGCCTGCTTTCCGAAGCGCGCGCGGCGGGGGACGAGGCCAAGGCGCGCCAGTTCGCCAACCCCCGCAACGCCGCCGCCGGATCGCTCCGCCAGAAGGACGCCGCGATCACCGCGACGCGGCCGCTGCGCTTCATCGCGCATGGCTGGGGCGAAACCTCGGCGCTGCCCGGCGCCACCCAGGCCGAGGTGATGGACGCTATCGAGCGCTGGGGCTTCGCGCCGGGCGATCTGCGCGGCACCTTCGCCACCATCGACGCCACGCTCGATCATTACCGCCGGATCGAGCGGCTGCGCGCCGATCTGCCGTTCGATATCGACGGTGTCGCCTACAAGGTCGATCGGCTCGACTGGCAGGAACGGCTGGGGCAAGTCGCGCGGAGCCCTCGCTGGGCGATCGCGCACAAATTCCCGCCGCAGCAGGCCGAGACGGTGCTGGAGCGGATCGACATCCAGGTCGGCCGCACCGGCAAGCTCACCCCCGTGGCACGGCTGACCCCCGTCACCGTCGGCGGCGTCGTCGTCACCAACGCGACGCTGCACAATGCCGACGAGATCGCGCGGCTCGGCGTGCGTCCCGGCGATCGCGTCCGCCTCCAGCGCGCGGGCGACGTCATCCCGCAGATCATCGCAAACCTCACCCGCGACGAGCCGCGCGAACCGTGGGAATTTCCGCAGGTCTGCCCCGAATGCCAATCGGCCGCCGAGCGCGAGATCGGCGAGGTCGATTATCGGTGCAGCGGCGGCCTGATCTGCCCCGCCCAGCGCGTCGAGCGGCTCCGCCACTTCGCCTCGCGCCACGCGCTCGACATCGAGGGGCTGGGCATCACCAACATCGAGAATTTCTTTCGCGACGGGCTGATCGCGACGCCGGGCGACATCTTCCGCCTGCGCAAGGATCAGTTGCTGGAACGCGAGCGCTGGGCCGAAATCTCGGCCTCCAACCTGATCGCCGCGATCGCCGCCAAGCGAAGCCCGCCGCTCGATCGCTTGCTGTTCGCGCTCGGCATCCGCCATGTCGGCGAAGTGACCGCGCGCGATCTCGCGCGGCGCTATTCCGATATGGCGGCGCTGCTGGCGATGATCGAGGGCGCGATCGGGCAGCGCGACGCGATGGTCCAGGCGGTCGGCGAGAGCGACGAGAAATTCGGGGTGCGGCAAGCGAAGGAACTGGCGGCGATCGTCGATACCCAGCAGGTCGGCCCCGAAGTCGCGCAGGCGCTGATCGATTTCTTCGCCGAGCCGCACAATCGCGCGGTGGTGGACGATCTGCTCGCGCAGCTCGACGTCCGGCCGATCGTCTTCGAGACGCGTGCGTCGGAGGTTTCGGGCAAGACGATCGTCTTCACCGGCAAGCTCGAGACGATGAGCCGCGACGAGGCCAAGGCGCAGGCCGAGCGGCTGGGCGCCAAGGCGGCGGGATCGGTTTCGGCCAGGACCGATCTGGTCGTCGCCGGGCCGGGCGCGGGATCGAAGCTCAAGCAGGCCGCGGCGCTCGGCATCCCCGTGATCGACGAGGCGGGCTGGGCGGCGATCGTCCGCGAGGCGGGGTGAGGCCGTGCTTGCATCGCCGATCGGCACGCGCAAAAGCTGAGCCATGGGCAGCCTAGCGCCACGCCGCATCCCTTTCCTGCCGCTCGCCGGGCTGACGATCGCGCTTATCGCGGGGATCGGCGCGATCCTGATCGGCCGCAGCGTCGCGGCCTCCAATAGCTGGGTCGATCATACCATCGGCGTGCAGGTCGCGATCGTTCAGCTCGAGGGGCAGCTCACGGCCGAGGAATCGGCGATGCGCGGCTACATGCTGCGCGGCGACGCCAAGCTTTATACCGATCTTGCCACCGCGCACGCGCAGATCCAGTCGCTGGTGCGACGCCTGCGCGAGGAGACGCGCGACAATCCGACGCGGCGCGCCGAGCTAGACGGGCTGACGCCGCTGATCGATCTGCGCCACCGCTTCGCGATGGAGCGGGTCGCGCTGCGGCGGCATTACAACGCGCCGCCGCCGCGCTCGGCCGTGGCGACGCCGGGCGCGGGCGAGACCGCGGCGGAAATCAGGGCCCGCCTCCGCCGCATGTTCGCCGAGGAGCAGCGCCTGCTGACCGCGCGCCAGAAACAGACGCAGGCGTTGACGACGTGGCTGTCGATCGCGCTGGCGGGGACGGTCGTGCTCGTCGTGATCGTCGCCTATCTGACGGTGACCGAATCGCGCAACCGCTTCCTTTCGCTGCGCGTCGCGCATCGCGAGGCGCGCGCCGCGGTCATCGCCGCCCGCGCCGAGATGCAGGCGCGCGAGGAGGTCGAGGCGCAGCTCCGCCAGATCCAGAAGATCGAATCGATCGGCCAGCTCACCGGCGGCATCGCGCACGACTTCAACAATATGCTCGCGGTGGTGGTGGGCAGCCTGGAGCTTGCCCAGCGCCGCGCCGCCGATCCGATACGCCTCGCGCGCCACCTCGCCGACGCGCGCGAGGGCGCGGAACGCGCGGCGACGCTCGTCACCCGGCTGTTCGCTTTCTCGCGCCGCCAGGCGCTCGCGCCGGTCGCGATCGAGCCCAACCGGCTCGTCGCGACGATGCGCGACCTGTTCGATCGCACGTTGGGCGAATCGATCGTGATCCGGACCGATCTCGCCGACGAGCCGTGGCGGATCCATGCCGACGCGCCCCAGCTCGAAAATGCGCTGCTCAACCTCGCGGTCAACGCGCGCGACGCGATGGACGGCAAGGGCGTCCTGACGATCGCCACGCGCAACCACCGGCTGACCGAGCCCGCGCAGCGCGGCCGGCTGGAGATCGCGCCGGGCCATTATGTCGAGATCAGCGTCGCCGATACCGGCACGGGCATGAGCGAAGAGACGCGCGATCGCGCCTTCGATCCCTTCTTCACGACCAAATCGGTGGGCAAGGGCACCGGTCTCGGGCTCAGCCAGGTGTTCGGCTTCGTCAAGCAATCGGGCGGCCATGTCCTGATCGAATCGGCGATCGGCGACGGTGCGACGATCCGCATCCTGCTGCCGCGCTTCGAGGGCGAGGTCGCGGCGGCGGAGAGCGCTTCTCACGCCGACGGGCCGCAGGTTCCGGGCCATGGCGGCCGCGTGCTCGTCGTCGAAGATGACGATCGCGTGCGCCATATTTCCTGCGATGCGCTGCGCGAACTCGGCTACGATCCGCTTCCCACCGCCGACGGCGAAAAGGCGCTGGCGCTGCTCCAGCGCGATCCGACGATCACGCTGGTGTTCAGCGACGTCGTGATGCCCGTGATGAGCGGCCCCCAGCTCGCGATCGAGGCGCGCAAGCTGCGGCCCGGGCTGCCGATCCTGTTCACCTCCGGATACACGCACGACGGCGAGGATTCGCTGGTCGAGGCGGGGCAGATCATCGTCCCCAAGCCTTTCACGATCGATCAGCTCGCCGCCAAGCTCCGCGAAGTCGGCACGCGCTAGAGGCTGTCCCGTTCAAGCGAAACGTCACCCCGGCTCAAGGCCGGGGTGACGGTCGAGCGTAAGGCAGTTTACGTTCAGATCGCCGAATGTCGATCGGCCCTTCGTGGACGCGGCGCCGTTCAGGATCATGCCAGCGCGGTTCGCGTAGCGGCGCACCGGAGGAGAGAGATATGCGCGCGCTCACGATGGCCTTGCTGGCGGCCCTGCCGGTCCTTCCCGCCACGGCGGCCGATACGCCGCCGATCGCGGCGGGGGCGACGCGGCTCGAGCTGAGCGCGACCGGCGAGGTGCTGCGCAGGCCCGATACGGCGATCATTTCGGCAGGCGTCGTTACGACGGGCGCGACCGCCGCGCGCGCGCTCGACGAAAATACGCGGAAGATGGCCGCCACGATCGCGGCGCTGGCGCGTGCGGGCGTCGCCGATCGCGATATGCAAACCAACGCGATCCGCCTCCAGCCGCAATATCGCTACGCCGAAAACCAGCCGCCCGCGCTCACCGGCTATCAGGCGACCAACCAGGTGACGGTGCGGCTGCGCGACGTGGCGGGCGCGGGCGGGGTGCTCGATGCGCTGGTCGCGGCGGGCGCCAACCAGATCGACGGGCCGACGCTGACGATCGACAAGCCCGAGGCCGCGCTCGACGAGGCGCGCACCGCCGCGCTCGGCATCG